>NZ_VPEU01000013.1:0-67036 GCF_013416975.1 Acinetobacter sp. YH18001
TCTAGTAATTTGAATTGATAACATAGCATCCTTAAATTGCTAACCGTATATATTAGCTTCTCTAATTATTGCTACGTTAGTTTTATTCTTTTTAGACAAATTCGTAAAGGGTAGTTTTTTAAAGAATAGTTGAAATGTATAGCAATATACCAACCATTCTTCTGACTCTATTTCCTGGCTGTGTTATTGGTTGTTTTTGATAAACTTAAAAGACAAAGAATTAGTCTATGAAAAAAATATTATATATCAGCATTTTATCTTTTGCACTAACCTCGGTATCTTTGTTTTATCAAAGATACATCCCTATTAATCGTATAGTGGTAGATCAAATTGAGGAAGTACATAGACTTGCAGGAGGATTTCCTTTTGTATTCTTAATTGATGGAGATTTTACATCACCTGCTAATAATATAAGTGTGTTATTTATTTTCTGGGATCAAGATGAATTTCTCTTTAACTATTTTCTTTTAAATTATTTATTTTGGTTAAGTGTTTTATTAGCTTTTTACTTTATGAAAAAGAAATTTAAGATTTTATAATTTTCTAAAACCAATGCCCTAAAACTCCATATATAACTTTAAAAATCAATGATATGAGTATTTATAAAAAGCCTATCCTCTCTAGAATAGGCTTTTCTTATGACAAAAGATATGTCATATATGGCTCAATCAAAATTTCATGTTGAGGCTCTAACCGACAGCCTGCTCTAAAAGAATATTCCCATAGAGTTCCCGCAAATCTTTTTTCAGCATCTTTCCAGTTCCACTTAGTGGAATTGAGTCTACAAAAACCACTCTGTCTGGAACCTGCCATTTAGCGACTTTATCAGCATAATAATCGAGTAGCTCTGTCTCACTCAGCTGACTGTCCGATTTTTTAATTGCAATCAATACCGGACGTTCATCCCACTTTGGATGCTGGGCGGCAATCACCGCCGCCATCGCAATTTCCGGATGTCCCATGGCAATATTTTCCAGATCCACCGATGAAATCCATTCGCCGCCAGACTTGATTAAATCTTTGGAACGGTCACTGAGTTTTACAAAACCATCTTGATTCAGCGTGCCAATATCCCCTGTATCTAACCAACCATCCTCAGTCAATGGAGATTCTTGCTTACCGAAATACTTATTAATAACCCAGTGCCCTTTCACCTGTAAACTTCCGATAGTTTCACCATCTCGTTCAATTTCATGCGTACATTTTTCTACATCAGTTAAACGTACACTAACCCCAAATGGCGGTCGGCCTTGAGACAGACGAATCTGCTGTTTTTCTTCATCTGATAGCTGCAAATGTTTGGCTTTGAGCTGATTGGCAGTAGCCACTGGACCTGTTTCCGTCATGCCCCAAGCATGAATTGTTTCACAGTTAAACTGCTCTTTGAAAGTTCGTAACATTGCCGGTGGACAGGCCGATCCTCCGATTACATTACGTTTCAGACTTTCCAGCTTGGAACCTGACTGGTTTGCTGCGGCAATCAAACCCTGCCAGATGGTTGGCACGCCAAGCGCCACTGAAACTTTATACGTATCAATCAGATTCACCAGACTAACACCATCAAGACCTGGCCCCGGCAGTACCAGCGTACATCCCACCATGGCCGCCGCGTATGGCGTGCCCCATGCATTCACATGGAACATCGGCACCACTGGCAACATAATATCGGCAGCCGAGACATTTAGTGAGTCCGGTAAAATGATGGCATAGCTATGTAATACAGTAGAGCGGTGGCTATATAGCACGCCTTTAGGGTTGCCCGTGGTTCCTGATGTATAGCACAGTGAACTGGCTGAGTTTTCATCAATGATTGGCCATTCAAATTCTGTGTGTTGACTGGCAATCAGATCATCATAAAATTGCACTTCTGGAATGGCTTCAGTGACGCTCGGATCGGCAGCATCCAGACAGATAAAATGCTCGACTGAGGTCAGCAGCGGTTTTACCGCTTTGATTAAAGGTACAAATGTTTTATCAAAGATGACCACACGATCTGCCGCATCATTCATAATAAAAATCAGCTGCTCCGGAAACAGGCGCGGATTAATGGTATGACAGACCAGACCGCTGCCAGAAATAGCATACCAGGACTCTAAATGGCGATGATTATTCCAGGCAATGGTGGCAACCCGATCTCCCTGTTCCAAGCCGAGTTGTTGCAATACCTTGGCAAAACGTTTCGAGTTTTGATGAATTTTGCCCCAGTTGGTCACCTTAATGCTGGTGTCGGTATTTTTGGAAATTACCTCGGTATCGGCATGATAGCGCCCTGCATGTTCAATCATGCTGCTGATCAGTAAAGGCTGAAACATCATATTTCCGAGCATTGTCCACTCCTTTGTGCTTGTTATTGGTCCGTGTATTCGTATCGTTGTTATATATACATGATGGTTCGGTCTAAGACCGTGACATAGTTTTTATCATCATGTGGACTGAATTTAGCAAGTAAATCTGAATTTGTAAGTATCGAATTGTGACAAATTAAGAGAAGTGACTCAGGCGTATAAAAATTAGAATACGATTGATGGAGAGGTAGAGAATTTCCCTAGAAAGGTTGAGACCTGATATTCAATTTAATGATCATGTATTGAGTTCATGTCGACCCGATTAATACAACCATCCCATTTGAATGGAAATATTTACTTGGATACTGATCTTAGAAGAACAGTACAGCAGATCGATAGAACGCCAGCTTGAAAATAGACTGACAACCACATTAACCTTAATTTGTTATATTGAGCATCTTGAAATATGCTATAAATCAAAATAATTAGAACAGTCTTAGTTCAAGCAAGTGTATGTATAAGTCTGAAAAACTGGCGCAGAATATCCGTCAGATGATTGAAAACGGCGTATGGAGGGTACATGAAAAATTACCTTCACTCCGCGAACAGACCCAATTGTCTGGCTATAGCCTGATGACGGTACTCAATGCTTATCAGGAACTTGAAGCGCAAGGTCTGGTTTATGCCAGAGATAAATCCGGCTATTACGTTGCAGAGCGTTCTACAGATCTGGTCAACAGCAAACAACCAATCCAGATTAGTTTAAGCCCAAAAGTTCAAATCAACTCTGTGGTATTTAATTATTTAAAATCGATCCAAGCAGCAGAAATTGTGCCTTTTGGTTCCGCATTTCCCAATGCAGAGCTGTTATATAACGCCAAATTTATGCAGATTCTGGCGCAGCAGGCCAAAAGAAAAAGCAGTTATAACAACCAGAATCATATGCCGCCTGGCAATCAGGATTTACGCCAACTGATTGCCAATCGTTACCAGTTGCAAGGCATTGCTTGCCATGCAGATGACATTGTCATTACATCCGGTGCATTAGAAGCACTGAATCTGTCTTTACAGGCATTGACCCAACCCGGTGATTTTATCCTGCTGCAACAAACCATATTTTATGGGGCCTGGCAGGCAGCCGAGCGTTTGGGGCTACAGGTGATTACTATCCCTGAGCATCCGCAATTCGGTTTTGATCTGGCATCATTTGAACAGGCTTTGAAACAGTATCCGATCAAGGTGTGCTGGCTAATGCTGAACGCGCATAATCCGATTGGCTTTACTGTTAGTTCGGAAATTAAACAGAGAATTGCTGAACTTTTGTATGAATATCAGGTCTATTTAATCGAAGATGATGTTTATCAGGAATTGAATTATGGTTCATCCAAACCGCTACCGGTTAAATATTTTGACCAGCATCAGATGGTGCTGCACTGTGCTTCATTTTCCAAAACACTAGGCATGGGCGCACGCGTCGGTTGGGTCTATGCCGGTCCATTTTCCGATGCCATTCAGCATTTGCAGCTCATGAGCACTTTAACGGTCAGTCCCTTACTCCAGAACACGCTGGTAGAATTTATTTCGCATCATCATTATGAAAAACATTTACGACAGCTAAGATATAATCTGGAAAAATATAAAAAGAAGTTTTATCAGGAACTCAAAAACCGCTTAGCGCCTACATGTAAAATTTACTATTATTCCAGTGGTTATTTTCTCTGGATCGAATTGCCAAATGGTCTAGATGGACAGGTGCTTTATGAGCAACTGATTCAGAAAGGTATTTCAATCGCCCCTGCATTATTGTTTAAACCGGATCATGCCAGTCAGCATTATATGCGCCTGAATTGTTCTTTTGAATGGACCGCCGAGATAGAAAATGCAGTGAATCTTTTAGCAGATACCATTCAGCAGAAATAGAAAAAGCGTGAATGAGTTCATCCACGCTTTTTTTAGGTCAAGATACCCGAATTTACAAGCATCTTAGAAGTTGTAAATGGCAACCGCATTGATTCGGTTGTCTTCACCTTTATTACTGCCATTTGGTGTAGCTGCAGCTACTGCCTCACGTTCACCGTAGACATATTCCAAACCAAAACTGAGTGGCTTGGTTGGGCTATAGAACACGTTTGCCCACGCTTGCCAAAGATCCTTGTTGGTTTTGGTTTGATCAACAGCAGCTAAATAACCAGCATCCTCATCAAAACTCATATAACCATAGCCCAAAGTACCGCGCAATTTGTCATTAAATTGCTGGGTTAAACCTACCGAAATCGAATCGAATTCACTTTGGTAAAGATCGCTGCCTGCTACTACTACACCCGTATTGGCATTCGAGACAAAGCTACTATCGCCTTTGACATGATAATAATCCGCTTTTAAAGTCGTCCCCGGTACAATGTCATATTTCGCCCCCAGCCCTACGCCCCACGCCATTTCTTCATTTTCATTGATGCGTTTTTCATGACCCATGGCACGTGCACTGACTGCAAAATTATCGGCAAATTTATGATTTAAACGTGCGGTTAAAGCAGGCAGACGTTGTTTAATTGTACCGTCTTTCGGATCTTCCACTGCAACGACCAGATTGGTTTCAGGGCTGAAAGTGCTGGTGTGGCGCACTTGTGGTGTGCGTTTAATCGAACCCCCAGCATATACCAGAGCATCTACAGTTTCCGGAATATAGTCTGGCGTGGCAAAGTTTGACCAGGTTTGACCGATCAGCCAGTTAGCATAGCTGATATAAGCATGACGAATTCGCAGGTTGTCAAAGCCGGCCCCACCTAAAAAGTCCACCTCAACTTTACCGCTGAGTGCTTTATCCCCAGCACCTACAGGTGCTTTAAAATCCATCCCTAAACGCGTGGCAGAAAGTGTCGACTTAAACTCATCACTACGCTCCCCAGCACCTTCAAGTGGTACTGAACCGATCTGGTTGAACATGCGGACTGGTAAACCACCTTCAGCCTGATAAGATGCATCGGCACGAATGTTTCCGTATAGATTAAACTCGGCACCACTGGCGATTTTCATCACCGGTTTGCTGGCTGGAGTTGCAGGTGTAGATGCGACGACCGGCGCAGTTACAGCCGCTTTCTGAACGTGCTGCTGTTCAATCAAGGCACGTAAGGCCTGAACTTCCTGGCGCAGTTGTTCAATTTCCTGCTGACTGCTTTGCGTGGTTTGTGCTTGAACCGATAAGCTCATGCTCCCCATACTGATTGCAATCATGCTCATCAAAAGCGTGTGTTTTCGTGTTGGCTTATTGATTGTTGTGGTGAATAGTGTCGTGTTCATCCTAAACTCGCTTTTTATTGTTCGACTAGATTCTAGCAACAGATCACCACCCGTTACGATGGCGATCTATATCATTGGTAATACTATCTTTATTAACTATAGTTTAATTCATTAACTGGTCTTTTCTGCCAGTGAATCTGGCTGAATAGTCTTCGCTGTAAGGGCTTGACCATCTACAGAGCTTTTTAAGTTCACCAGGAAAATTGCCAGCGCAGCAATCACGCCAGGAATCGCAATAGCAAAGAAGTTCATTTGATGCGGTAAATTCATGGTTAATAAAGCACCGGTCAGTACCGGACCAACAATCGCCCCAATACGTCCAATCCCTGATGCCCAGCCCATGCCGGTAGAACGCACCGTCGATGGATAATATTGCGCAACAAAGGTATAGAGTAGAATTTGTGAGCCAATCGTTGCAGCACCTGCTACAGCAATCAGGGTATAGAGCACAAACTGCGGACTGTTAAAGCCAAGCAAGATCAGGGCGATTGCTCCGCATAAGAACATGATCGTGAGGACTTTTTTGATGTGGAAACGATCTGCCAGATAACCACCGCCAATTGCACCGACCATACCCCCAATATTTAATGCAAACAGGAAGATCATACTGGCACCTAGCGAGTAACCGGCCTGAATCATCAGTTTAGGTAACCAGCTTCCCAAGGCATAGACCATTAATAGGCACATAAAAAACGCCAGCCAGAACATGAAGGTACTGAAGCTGCGACCTTGTTGAAATAGTGCTTTTAATGGGGCTTCATCGCCTTTTTGTACTTCATTCAGTACAAACTGGGTGTCACTGGTAATAACCTGTGTCGGAGATATTTTTTGAATAATATCATTTGCTTGTGCAGTCTGTTGCTTGTTGGTCAAGTACATCAGCGATTCTGGCAAGTATTTCCAAAGAATTGGCAAAAGTAACAGTGGAATACCGGCTAACAAGAACATGATTTTCCAGCCATATTGTGGCACCAGCCATGCACCTAACAGCGCAGAGGTCATACCGCCAATCGCATAGCCACTAAACATTAAGGCCACCAAAGTACTGCGGATACGCTTAGGCGCATATTCGGTCATCAAGGCCACCACGTTCGGCATAACCCCGCCAATCCCTAAGCCGGCAAGGAAACGTAAGATTCCGAATTCGACCGGTGATGTCGCAAAAGCACCGATGAATGTGAATCCACTAAAAATAGCCACGCACATCATGATGGTTTTTTTACGACCTAACTTATCGGACAAGGTTCCAAAAGTCATGGCACCAAACATCATGCCAAATAATGCGGTACTGGCCAGCATCCCGGCTTGCACTGTAGTTAATGACCATTCTTGCATCAACAGAGGCAAGGCGACCCCATAGATCACCAGATCATAGCCATCAAAAATAATGATCAGCAAACACCAGATCAGCACGCCCCAATGAAAGGGCGTGAACTTTGCTTCATCAATCAGCGTATTTATATTCACTTTATTTGTAGACATCTCCACCTCCAGATTGTGAAGTTCAATTTATGAAAGCCACAATGAAGAAGATGCAGAATAATGTCCAAAACTGAATAGGCATGCCTTTATACCTATAAAGTCTGATTCAGGCTAAACATTTAAATTAATTAAAAAATATATTATTGAATGGTGGAATATTTTTTAATATAGGCTAATAAACTTGCCAAGAGCTGCTGATTGCTGTGCCTCTTGAAATGATTGATTGGACTTAAAACACCGAACGATCATACTTTAATGCTTCAAGATCATAGACTTGATAGACAGCATCAAATAGGTAGCGGATATATTCACTTTCATCCATATTACGCATGGCCATAAATACAGGACTCACAGCAAATGCATCTGCTAAAGGTATAAAGTTGAGATGGGCCAATTTAATATTTTGTGCACTTTCCGGTGCGATACAAACACCCTCTCCCGCCGCTACAAAACCGAGTGCCAGCTGCAATTCGCGTACAATCCGCAGATTTTTAGGCTCTAATCCATACTCAGAAAATATGCCGCGCACCTGGGTGGCAAAATTGGCCTTTCCCGTATTCGGATATAAAAACAACTGCTGATCGACCAGTTCAGATAAATGCAGGCTCTCGCGTTGAGCAAGAACATGACTGGCATGTGCTGCCACCACCAAACGCTCTTCACGCAACAACACCCGCTTTATGGCCGGATCCGAGATTCTTAAGCGGCCAAAACCGACATCTATACGGCCTTCTTTGAGGGCCTGAATCTGTTCATAAGTATTCATTTCCATCATCTCGATTTTGAGATAAGGATGCTGCTGTTTAAACAAAAACAGAATACGCGACAGCAAACCGAACAATAAAGAACCAACAAAACCGATGGTAATGGTGCGATCTGCAATGCCGATGCGCTTGGTCATCGACTTAATCTCTTCCGCATTAGACAAAAGTTTAACAGCGTGCTGATAGAAGAACTGACCTGCTTCTGTGGTCTTCAATGGACGGCTACCACGCTCAAATAACTGAATATCCAGCTCTGCTTCAAGGTTTTGGATCTGTCTGCTTAAAGGAGGCTGAGCAATAAATAGTTTTTCTGCCGCTTTAGTAAAACTTTGCTCTTCTACCACCGCAACAAAATAGCGTAAATGTCTAAGTTCCATGATCTAGAATACCTTTAAAGTATAAAAAAATGCTAAATCGATCTTAGACCAATCAACATTATTCTTTTAAGGTATATCAAATCGAAGCATTAAAGCAAGAATGTGAATCCGTATTATGTATAAGTCAGTTGAAACCTTGCTGGTAGAAATCCCGACCATTCGCCCTCACAAGATGGCTGTGGCGACGATGCAAACCCAGACCCTGGTCTTAGTTAAAATCACCACTGAAGATGGTTATATCGGTTGGGGTGAGGCAACGACGATCGGCGGCTTAGGTTATGGTGATGAAAGCCCGGAAAGCGTTAAAGTCAATATTGAAACTTATTTCGCCCCCCTTTTAAAGACATTATCCGGTTTAAATGTTGCACAAACATTACAAGCGATCAAAAAGAATATTAATGGTAACCGTTTTGCCAAATGCGCGATTCAGACTGCCCTGCTAGATATTCAGGCACAGCGCATGCAGCAGCCGCTCAGTGAGGTCTTAGGTGGCCGCTTACGTGACAGTATTCCAGTGCTTTGGGTCTTGGCTTCAGGCAATACAGAAAAAGATATTGCTGAAGCAGAAAAAATGATTGCAGCAAAACGCCATAACATTTTCAAACTCAAAATTGGTTCCCGTCCAGTTGAAGAAGATGTTGAGCATGTGCTGGCGATTAAAAAAGCCCTGGGCAAAGACATTTCGATTCGTGTCGATGTCAACCGTGCCTGGTCAGAATTAGACGCCATTAAAGGAATTCAGTTGCTGCAAGACGGCGGTGTTGATCTGATTGAGCAGCCATGTGCGATTGATAACCTCGATGCAATGCGCCGTCTCACCCGACGTTTTGATATTGCCATCATGGCAGACGAATCTTTAATGGGCCCACATTCAGCCTATGAAATTGCAAAACAAAACGGTTCATCTGTTTTTGCAGTGAAAGTTGCCCAGTCAGGTGGTCTGATCGAAGGTTGTGAAGTCGGAAATATTGCCAAACTTGCAGGAATCGATCTGTACGGCGGCACCATGCTGGAAGGTCCGGTCGGCACGATTGCTTCGGCACATGTATTTTCAACCTTTGAAACATTAGCTTTTGGTACTGAACTGTTTGGTCCTTTGCTACTGACTGAAGATATTTTGAAAACCCCACTCAACTATCAAAACTTTGAACTTGAGATTCCGAAAGGATCTGGTCTGGGGATTGAGTTGGATGAAAACAAGATTGACAACTTGCGTCGTCAATAATTCGAGGAGATACCCATGCTTTTCCATGTACGGATGGACGTGAACATTCCACAGGATATGCCAGTGGAACAGGCCAATGAAATCAAGGCCATTGAAAAAGCCTATTCCCACGACTTGCAACGTCAGGGTAAATGGCGCCATATCTGGCGAATCACTGGCCAGTATTCAAACATCAGTATTTTTGATGTTGAAAGCAATGAAGAATTGCACAGCCTGCTTCAGGGCCTGCCACTCTATCCCTATATGAAGATCGAAGTGATGGCATTGAATCGTCACCCTTCTTCTATTCGTGATGACGACAGCTAATTAAGAATATGGGAATTGGGGAATAACGTTATTCCCCCTCTCACAGCAAGACCAGAGGGTAACCAAACAAGGATTGTGGCCAGCAAGATTTAGCCAGCCAGAGCAAGCTAAACAGCGCGCCACATAAAAGAATGTAGACATACTGAGGAGTAATAGTATGAATCGCCAAGAAATTGATGCATTAGTAAAACAAATGAATGTCGACACTGCGACAGGTCCTGTAGATGAGCGTGTACAGCAAATTACTGTACGTTTACTCGGTGATCTTTTCCAGGCGATCGAAGATCTTGATATTTCACAAACTGAATTGTGGAAAGGTCTTGAATACTTTACTGATGCAGGCCAAGCAAACGAGCTAGGTCTATTGGCTGCAGGTTTGGGTCTAGAGCATTACTTGGACCTACGTGCTGATGAAGCAGATGCAAAAGCAGGAATTAGCGGTGGTACACCACGTACCATTGAAGGCCCACTTTATGTCTCAGGTGCACCAGAGTCAGTTGGCTTTGCACGTATGGATGATGGTTCTGAATCAGACAAAATCCCAACGTTGATCATTGAAGGGACAGTGACGGATACTGAAGGCAATATCATCGAAGGCGCTAAAGTTGAAATTTGGCATGCCAACAGCCTAGGGAACTATTCATTCTTTGATAAGTCACAGTCTGATTTCAACTTACGTCGCTCTATCTTCAGTGACCAAGACGGCAAATACGTTGCACTCACAACAATGCCGGTCGGTTATGGCTGCCCTCCAGAAGGTACCACCCAGTTTGTACTGGACAAATTAGGCCGTCACGGTAACCGTCCATCGCATGTGCATTACTTCGTATCTGCACCGGGCTACCGCAAGCTGACCACTCAATTCAACATCGAAGGCGACCAGTACCTGTGGGATGACTTTGCATTCGCAACCCGTGAAGGCCTGGTGGCAACTGCGGTGGATGTGACTGATGAAGCTGAAATTGCAAAACGTGGCTTAAAAGGTCCTTTCAAACACATCCAGTTCGATATTGAACTTGTCAAAGAACAAGCTGCTGCACCAACGACTGAAGTTGATCGTCGCCGCGCTAGCGCTTAATACAACTATAGAAGCGGGGTATGTTTCAAAGATATATCCCGCTGACTTCCCCCCAGGAAAGTCGGAGAAAGGACATGCCTCGTATTCCCGTAATTAACACCAGCCATTTAGATCGCATTGACGAATTACTGGTGGATGATTTTGAATCTGGTGAATTTAAACTGCACCGTTCAGTATTCACAGATCAAGCCCTGTTTGACCTGGAGATGAAATACATCTTTGAAAGCAACTGGGTTTATCTGGCACATGAAAGCCAGATTCCAAACAACAACGATTTCTATACCACTTATATGGGCCGTCAACCCATTATCATTGCACGTAACCGTCAAGGTGAACTGAATGCAATGATTAATGCCTGTTCGCATCGCGGTGCACAGTTGTGCCGTAACAAGAAGGGCAATAAAGCGACCTATACTTGCCCCTTCCATGGCTGGACGTTCAATAACTCCGGTAAGTTATTAAAAGTTAAAGACCCGGCTGAGGCAGGTTATTCAGACTGTTTTAATAAAGATGGTTCACATGACCTGAAAAAAGTAGCGCGCTTTGAAAACTATAAAGGCTTCCTGTTTGGTAGTTTGAATCCGGATGTCCCTTCTCTGGAAGAATACCTGGGTGAAGCAACCAAAATCATTGACATGATCGTGGGTCAGTCTGAGCAAGGTCTGGAAGTATTACGTGGTTCTTCAACTTATACTTATGAAGGCAACTGGAAGTTGACTGCTGAAAACGGTGCCGATGGTTATCACGTGTCTGCTGTACACTGGAACTATGCTGCCACGACTCAGCAACGTAAAGAAAAAGAAGCGGGTGATAACATCCGTGCCATGAGCGCAGGTTCATGGGGCAAACAAGGCGGTGGTTCTTACGGCTTTGAACATGGTCACATGCTACTTTGGACGCAATGGGCGAACCCGGAAGACCGTCCTAACTTTGCCAAGAAAGATGAATACACCGAGCAATATGGCGAAGCCATGGCGAAATGGATGATCGAACGTTCACGTAACCTGTGTATCTATCCAAACGTTTACTTCATGGATCAGTTCGGTTCACAAATTCGTGTACTGCGCCCGATTTCTGTCGATAAGACTGAAGTGACCATCTACTGTATCGCGCCTGTCGGTGAAGAGCCAGAAGCACGTACCCGTCGTATCCGTCAGTATGAAGATTTCTTTAACGCATCAGGTATGGCAACGCCAGACGATCTTGAAGAATTCCGTGCCTGTCAGGCAGGTTATGCCGGTATTGCACTGGAATGGAACGACATGTGTCGCGGTTCAAAACACTGGATCCATGGTCCAGATGATGCAGCGAACGAAATCGGTTTAAAACCAAAACTATCTGGTATTAAAACGGAAGATGAAGGTCTGTATCTGGCTCAGCATCAATATTGGTTGGAACTAATCAAGAAAGGTATCGCGTCTGAGAAAGAAATTGCAGCATCGACTGAAGGAGAAAACGCATGAGCGACATCACTTTAGAAAATATTGCGCAGTTCCTGTATCAGGAAGCACGCTTTTTAGATGATGAGCAATGGGATGACTGGTTAACTTGTTATGCCCCTACTGCGTCTTTCTGGATGCCAGCCTGGGATGATGACGACAAACTGACCACAGATCCACAGTCTGAAATCTCGTTGATTTACTACCCGGATCGTCAAGGACTGGAAGACCGTGTGTTCCGTATCAAGACTGAACGTTCGTCTGCAACCATGCCGGACACACGTACCTGCCATAACCTCAGCAATATTGAAATTGTAGAACGTGATGGTGACAAAGTGACTGTACGTTTTAACTGGAACACTTTGAGTTTCCGTTACAAAAACAGCTACAGCTACTTCGGTATGTCACGTTATGAAATCGACTTTTCAGGCGATAAACCACAAATTTTAAGCAAATACGTGGTACTGAAAAACGATTACATCAACCAGGTCATCGATATTTATCACCTCTAAGACTGTTCATACAGCCAGGTTAAGCCTTTCAGTCAGATGGAAAATTGACTGAAAGGCTCAGTTACAAAGATTTATATAGGATATTCAGCCATGTCAAACCACAATGTTGCACTTCAATTTGAAGATGGCGTTACACGTTTTATTTCTGTTTCTGACGGAGAAACACTGTCAGACGCAGCTTACCGTCAAAAGATCAATATTCCTTTGGATTGCCGTGATGGTGCTTGTGGAACGTGTCGTGCGTTTTGTGAATCAGGTTCGTATGACATGCCTGAAGAAACTTATATTGAAGATGCATTAACGCCTGAAGAAGCCGCTGAAGGCTTTATTCTGGCTTGTCAATGTAAACCAACTTCAGATGCAGTATTCCAGATCCAGGCATCTTCTGAGGTCTGTAAAACTGAAATTCATGCCTTCCAGGGTACTTTGGCACGCGTAGAGAACTTATCTGACTCGACTATTACTTTTGATATTCAGTTAGACGAAGGTCAGGCAGACATTCACTTCCTTGCCGGTCAATATGTCAATGTCGGTATTCCGGGAACGACTGAAACCCGTTCTTATTCATTCAGTTCAAAACCAGGTAACCGTTTAACCGGGTTTGTGGTACGTAACGTGCCAAACGGTAAAATGAGTGAATTTTTAAGCGTCAATGCCAAAGCTGGCGACAAAATGACTTTCACGGGTCCATTTGGTAGCTTCTACCTGCGTAATGTGACACGGCCGGTGCTGATGCTGGCGGGTGGTACAGGGATCGCGCCGTTTATGTCGATGCTGCAAGTCTTAGAAGAAAAAGGTTCAGAACATCCAGTGCGTCTGGTGTTTGGTGTGACCAATGATTTTGACCTGGTGGCGATTGAAAAATTAAATGAGCTGCAAGATAAATTCCCTTGGTTCGAATACCGTACTGTGATTGCGAATCCAGAATCTAATCATGAGCGTAAAGGCTATGTGACCGGTCATATCGAAAAAGAATGGCTCAATGCGGGTGAGGTGGATATTTATCTGTGTGGTCCTGTGCCAATGGTTGAAGCAGTTCGCGGCTGGTTAGATGCTGAAGGCGTTAAACCTGCAAACTTCCTGTTTGAAAAATTCTCTGCAAACTAAGTTCAGACTGAACCGGAGAATAGAATGAACCGTGCAAAAAGATTTGAAAATAAAGTCGTGATCGTGACCGGTGCTGCCCAAGGCATCGGGCGCGGTGTGGCGCTGCAAGTGGCAAACGAAGGCGCACAAGTCGTCATGGCGGATCTTTCCCCTTTTGTAGAGGAAGTTCTGGCTGAAATTGAAGCCACTGGCGGTGATGCGATTACTGTCAAAGCCAATCTGGAAACCTTTGCCGGCGCAGAATCTGTTGTCGCCAAAGCGCTGCAAACTTATGGCCGTGTCGATGTCCTGATCAACAATGTTGGCGGCGCGATTTGGATGAAACCTTTTGAAGAATTTTCTGAAGAGGAAATTATCAAGGAGGTGAACCGCTCACTGTTCCCAACGCTGTGGTGCTGCCGTGCAGTTCTTCCAGAAATGATTAAAAATCAGAAAGGTACAATTGTAAACGTATCTTCTATTGCCACACGTGGTATTAACCGTGTTCCATATTCAGCATCTAAAGGTGGTGTGAACGGTTTGACCGCTTCCCTCGCCTTTGAACATGCCAAAGATGGAATTCGTGTCAATGCGATTGCAACTGGCGGTACCGAAGCACCACCGCGTAAAGTGCCACGCAATGCCAATCCGCTGACTGAATCAGAAAAAGACTGGATGCAGCAAGTGGTTGATCAGACCATTGACCGTACTTTTATGGGTCGCTACGGTACGATTCAGGAACAGGTGAATGCCATTGTATTCCTGGCTTCGGATGAATCATCGTATATGACTGGTACCGTCGTACCGGTCGGTGGTGGTGATCAGGGCTAAATCCTGATCATGACTTTTTTTTAACAGGATCATGGTTTGACGCAAGGAGGCACATCACCAATGAACACCCTGTTTCAGACATTAAAAAATGATTGGTCAATTTCAGCAACTGTTGCAGGATTTTTAGCAGTACTGATTTCCTATTCAGGCCCACTAATCATTTTTTTCCAGGCTGCTCAACAAGCCCAAGTTTCCCCAGACATGATGATTTCATGGATTTGGGGAATTTCTATTGGTGCTGCACTTGCCGGTATTTTCTTATCGATTAAATACAAAATACCGGTGGTGACTGCCTGGTCTGCACCCGGAACGGCTTTATTAGTCACGCTTTTTCCTGATATTTCGCTCAATGAAGCGGTTGCTGCCTATATCACCTCTGCCGTGGTGATTTTTTTCATTGGGATCACCGGTTATTTCGACAAATTGCTGTCCTGGATTCCTCAGGAAGTGGCTGCCGGAATGATGGCCGGGATTTTATTGCAGTTTGGTTTAGGTCTGTTTACGGCAACCGATACCATGCCCTACATTGTGTTTGGCATGCTGGCAGTATTTTTACTGGCCAAGCGTTTCAGCCCACGCTATGCCATGGTTTGGGTATTAGTGGCAGGTGTGGTTTTAAGTCTGTTACTGGGCAAAATTAACCCGGTAACCGCTGATTTTAGCTTGGCGATTCCACAATTTATTGCCCCGGAATGGACCTGGAACTCTACCTTGAATCTGGCACTACCGCTGATTTTAGTCAGTCTTTCTGGCCAGTTTTTACCAGGCATGAGTATTATCAAGCTCAGCGGTTATGACATGCCGGCCAAACCTATTATTAGTGTGACCAGTATTGCTTCGCTTGCGGTGGCCTGTGTAGGCGGCATTACCATTGTACTGGCCTCAATCACGGCTGCTTTATGTTTGGGTAAAGATGCCCATGAACTGAAAGAAAAGCGTTATATCGCCGGCGTGGCCAATGGGCTTTTTTATATTTTAGGCGGCTTATTTGCCGGCAGCATTGTCATGCTGTTTAGCCTGATGCCCAAAGAACTCATTGCGGCTTTGGCAGGACTGGCATTGCTCGGTGCAATTGCCACCAATATTTCCGTTGCAATGGGCAAAGAATCACAACGTGATGCTGCCCTAATCACCTTTTTGGCGACTGCATCTGGTATGCAGTTCCTTGGACTGAGCTCAGTCTTTTGGGGGATTTGTATTGGTTTGGTGGCGCACTTTGTATTGTCACAGAAAGACCGTAACGCTGTTCCGCTTGCAGCATCAGATTCAAAATGAGTTTAAAGACATCCATAAGTTTAGGATATGAAAGGACCAGATTATGATAGATAAAAGTTCATTGTCATTGAAAGAAGCACTCTCCCAGATCAAAGATGGTTCAACCATCATGATTGGTGGTTTCGGTACAGCAGGTCAGCCTGCTGAACTGATTGATGGTCTGATCGAATTGGGTATCAAAGACTTAATTATCGTCAATAACAATGCCGGCAATGGCGACTACGGTTTGGCGAAACTGCTGAAAGCCGGGGCTGTACGTAAAATCATTTGCTCTTTCCCGCGTCAGTCTGATTCCTGGGTATTCGATGAACTTTACCGTGCAGGTAAGATCGAACTGGAACTGGTGCCGCAAGGTAATCTGGCTTGCCGTATTCAGGCCGCAGGTATGGGCTTAGGTCCAATCTACACGCCGACCGGTTTTGGTACCTTGCTGGCTGAAGGCAAACCGACTTTAAATTACGAAGGCAAAGACTTCGTTTTAGAAAATCCAATTAAAGCGGACTTTGCTTTGATTAAAGCCTCTAAAGGCGACCGTTGGGGCAATCTGGTATATCGCAAATCTGCCCGTAACTTTGGCCCGATCATGGCGATGGCCGCAGATATCACCATTGCTCAAGTGTCTGAAGTCGTGGAACTCGGTGCACTGGATCCAGAGCACATCATCACCCCGGGAATTTTTGTTCAACACGTTGTTCAAGTTAAACCTGCACAATAATTGGCATCGGAGATAAATAATGAGCTATAGCAAACTGACCCGTGACCAGATCGCTGAACGTGTGGCACAAGACATTCCTGATGGTGCTTATGTCAACCTGGGCATCGGCTTGCCAACCAAAATTTCCAGCTACCTGCCTTCAGATAAAGATGTATTCCTACATTCTGAAAATGGCCTGTTGGCTTTTGGTCCTCCTCCTGCTGAAGAAGACCGTGATCCAGAGCTGATCAATGCTGGTAAAGAATTCGTAACCTTACTGGAAGGGGGTTCATTCTTCCATCATGGTGATTCCTTCGCGATGATGCGTGGCGGTCATTTAGACATCGCGGTATTGGGTGCCTTCCAGATTGCTGAAAATGGTGATCTGGCCAACTGGCATACTGGCGCACCGGATGCGATTCCGGCTGTGGGCGGTGCAATGGATTTGGCTGTGGGTGCCAAGAAAGTTTTCATCACCACCGATCACGTCACGAAGAAAGGCGAGCCAAAAATTGTGGCTGAACTGTCTTATCCGGCGACTGGTTTGAAATGTGTGGATCGTATCTATACCGACCTGTGTGTGATTGATATCACCAGCGAAGGCATGAAAGTGATTGAGAAAGTCGAAGGTCTGTCATTCGAAGAATTGCAGTCATTGACTGGCGCCAAGCTGATTGATGCGACTCAAAACTAATTCATAAATCCTCCCTAAATCCCTCCTTTATTAAAGGAGGGACTTTCACCCTTTAAATTCCGGGAAAAACGCCTCCCTTTAGTAAAGGGAG
Organism: Acinetobacter sp. YH18001; assembly: GCF_013416975.1. NCBI lineage: Bacteria > Pseudomonadati > Pseudomonadota > Gammaproteobacteria > Moraxellales > Moraxellaceae > Acinetobacter > Acinetobacter sp. YH18001. Next base: position 17,437 of record NZ_VPEU01000013.1, read on the forward strand.
GTTGGGAGGGATTCAAAGATTTGGAAAGTAAAAACATGAAAAACGCCTATATTATCGATGCCATCCGTACCCCATTCGGCCGTTATGCCGGTGGCCTCGCTCCTGTTCGTACTGATGATCTCGGTGCACTTCCAATCAAAGCCTTAATAGAACGTAATCCATCGGTGAACTGGGAACAGGTCGATGATGTGATCTATGGCTGTGCCAACCAGGCCGGTGAAGATAACCGTAACGTTGGCCGTATGTCAGCGCTGCTTGCAGGTGTGCCTTATCAAGTGCCTGCAACTACAGTCAACCGCCTATGTGGTTCATCGCTAGATACTATCTCCATGGCTGCACGTGCGATTAAAGCGGGTGAAGCCCATCTGATTATTGCCGGTGGTGTCGAGTCAATGTCTCGTGCACCCTTTGTCATGGGTAAATCAGAAACCGCCTATGGCCGTAGTCAGAAAATCGAAGATACCACCATGGGCTGGCGTTTCATTAACCCGAAACTCAAAGACATGTACGGCGTAGAAACCATGCCGCAAACGGCTGAAAATGTCGCTGAACAGTTTGGGATTAACCGTGAAGATCAGGACAAATTTGCCCTGAGCAGCCAGCAACGTACAGCCGCAGCACAAGCCAAGGGTTTCTTTGATAAAGAAATCATTCCGGTGGTGATTCCACAACGTAAAGGCGATCCGGTGGTCGTAGATAAAGATGAACATCCACGTGCCTCTACCACTGCAGAAGCTCTGGCAAAACTGAAACCTGTGGTCAAAGCAGATGGTACAGTTACAGCCGGTAATGCTTCAGGCATTAACGATGGTGCTGCCGCCCTACTGATCGCGTCTGATGAAGCGATTGCGCAATACGGTTTAAAACCACGTGCCAAAATTATTGGCTCAACAGTTGTGGGTGTTGAGCCGCGCATCATGGGATTTGGCCCGGCACCTGCTATCAAAAAGCTACTTGCTCAAACCGGTTTAACGCTAGAGCAGATGGATGTGATCGAGCTGAATGAAGCTTTTGCGGCCCAAGCACTGGCATGTACCCGTGATCTAGGCATTGAAGACGGCTCGGAAAAAGTCAATCCGAACGGTGGCGCAATTGCATTGGGTCATCCACTCGGCGCCTCTGGTGCACGTCTGGTGACCACTGCCTTGAACCAGCTGGAACAAACTGGCGGTCAATATGCACTCTGTTCAATGTGTATTGGTGTCGGTCAAGGTATTGCTTTGATTATCGAACGCGTCTAAAAGCAATATCACTTAATGAAAATTTCCCCTCCCTTTTTTAAAGGGAGGTCGGGAGGGATTTTAATGCCAACATTTACATCTAACGATGCACAAATTAATTACCAGACTTTTGGGGATGCCTCTAAACCTGCAATTGTGTTCTCCAATTCATTGGGCACCAAATTCAGCATGTGGCAGCCACAAATTGAATTTTTCCAGAAAGATTATTTCGTGGTGTGTTATGACACCCGTGGTCACGGTGGCTCGAGCGCACCACAAGGGCCATATACCCTGGATCAACTGGGTCAAGATGTAGTGAATCTACTGGATCATTTAAATATCCAGAAAGCTGCTTTCTGTGGCATTTCCATGGGTGGTCTGACTGGCCAATGGCTGGCAATTAACCGCCCAGAACGCTTTAACCAAGTGATTGTGTGTAATACGGCAGCCAAAATTGGTCAGGAACAGGCCTGGCTGGAACGTGCTGCACTGGTGCGTGAGCAAGGCTTGGCACCGATTGCATCGACCGCAGCATCACGCTGGTTTACCGAACCCTTTATTCAAAGCAACGCAGCAATTGTTGCAGAACTTTCAAACGACCTTGGAGCTGGCAGCCCGGAAGGTTATGCGAGTTGCTGTGAAGCTTTGGCTAAAGCGGATTTACGTGAACAGTTAAAGACAATTTCAGTTCCTGTATTGATTGTGGCAGGTCAGCAAGATCCTGTAACGACTGTTGCTGATGGTCAGTCGATGCAAGCCAGCATTGCCAATAGCCAACTGTTTGAAATCAATGCATCGCATATTTCCAATGTCGAGCAACCTGAAGCGTTCAATCAGGCAGTTCAGGCATTTATTGCAGCTTAAACTGCTCAAAAAAAGAAAAAAGCCACTGATCATCATCAGTGGCTTTTTTTTATCAAGATGGAGTCAGCATTAAGCCCAAATGACCAAAATCGCAGCGATCACCACCAAGCCCAACCCCCAATGTTCGGCACGTGCCAGTTTCTCCTTAAAGAAATATGCAGAAATCAGCATACTAAATAAAATCTCGATTTGACCTAGTGTTTTGACAATGGGCACACTCATCATGCTCATGGCAGTAAACCAGCCCAGCGATGCCATAAAGCTGCACACGCTGACTTTAAAGGTTAATCTCAAGCGTTGCCACATGGCCACTAAAGTCTGGCGGCTAAATAGACTCAGATAGATCAGCATACTGATGCATTGAAAACTGATGACCATCAGCAGTACCCATGCAGCACGATGGACAGTTGGCAATGTGCTTAGCTCCAGACTCGCCTCCCTGACCAAGAGTGAGGTAATCGCAAAACTTAAGCCGCTGCCGATTCCAATCGCTAAGGTCTGGGCAGAAAATCCGCTGATCTGCTGGCCTTTACTCAGCAGGAATACAGCATAAGCACCGAGTACCACACCGATCCAGGCCAGTACCGATAAATGATCGGCTAAAAACACGACACCAATGACGGCGGCAAGAATGGCTTCACTTTTAGCCAAACCGACCCCAATCGCATAATTTTTTTGTTGAAACAGCTTCACCATCAAGGCAGTCGCTAAAATCTGGCTTGAACCAGCAATCACAATATAGACCCAAAACCTGGGAGTAAAATGGATAATATTTTCAACGGGCTTGAAGTGATAAAGACTGGACAGATAGATTATTGCAAAGGGCAAGGCAAAGATAAACCGTGCCAGCGTGACCCCCCAAACATCGACCGTAGTGCTCAGCTGTTTTTGAAATGCATTACGCCATGCCTGCATAAATGCAGCCATTAAGGTGAAAAAGATCCAGCTGATTGCCATAAAATGATTTGCATATATAACAAAAGTGAACCAATTCTATGCCTAAGTAAAAGGCATGACTAATTAAAAATGGAGTGAAGGTGAATAGCGGAAAGTTTGGATTGTTTTTAGATGGTTTAAATTTCAGCTAAGTAGTCTTTTCGCATGGGAATAAAACGAATGCCATTTTCCTCAGTGTATTCGCCCATTTCAACAAAACCGAAGCGTTTATAAATATCCAAAGCATATAAACTGGATTTTACAGTAATAGATTGATGACCTTGGCTACGAATATGTTTTTCTAAAAAGCGCCACATTTGGCGACCGTAACCTTGACCTTGATAAGCCTTATTCAAGAAAAAATGCATGAAATGTACAGGTGCTATATAAGCCACCACACCGACTATTCTGCGGTCAATTTCAGCCACATAATAATAAATTATCTGGCCGTTCAAAAATGGTTTGAATTACTTCAGCTTTAAAACGTAAGCGTCCCTCTTCTGCCGTAGTGACAGCCTCTACAAATGGTGCAATGACTTCTACGATAGCAGATGTATCCTGAACAGTAGCTTTTCTAATGTTCATATTATTTTAAATTTCACCTTAACCTGGCTTTGTTGCAAAAACAGATCATCTGTCAATTTGTATTTCTCTAAGCAATCTTTTTCTATTTAAAAATAACGAGTTATTTAGCTCACAATATAATGCCAAGCATCCTCCATTTACAATTCAGCCATATAGAGTTTTTATTAAAATTTTTATGATGTTATTACAATAGGATGAAATTTAGGTAGGCATTCTAGACAGTTTGCTTCCCTACAGGGAGTTTAGATGAAACATTTTGAATGCGCCGTCTGCCAGCAACAGCTATTTTTTTACAAATCAGTCTGTGATCATTGTATGTCACCAATCGGCTATGTCGCTTCGGAAAAAGAATTGTGCGCATTTAAAAAGCAGAGTGCTGATCAATGGATTCCAGTCTCCAAAAGTTATCAGCATGCCAGTTATAAACCCTGTCATAACTATACGCACTATCAGGTATGTAACTGGATGATTCCCAGTAATGAAGATGAAGATTTTTGTGAGTCCTGTCAACTCACTCATGTGATTCCTGATCTGGAAAATTCAGAGAACCTGATTTACTGGTTTCGACTGGAAGAGGCCAAACGCCGCTTCCTTTATTTGGCGCAGCGTATGAACATGATGCCACGCCCCAAAAAATCTGAAGATGATCCATTTGGCCTGCGTTTTGATTTTTTACTGCCTGAAGATGATCAGCCGGTTTTGATTGGTCATGCCAATGGTGTGATTACTTTAAATGCGATTGAAGCGGATGTGGTGTATCGTGAAACAACACGCGTGAATATGGGAGAAAATTACCGGACTTTATTGGGCCATTTTCGCCATGAAAGCGGACATTACTATTTTGCACTGATGCAACACTTACATCCGGAACTGATTGAAGAGTTTCGTCATTATTTTGGCGATGAGCGGCAAAATTACAGTGAGGCGCTGCAAACTTATTATAATGACGGCGCCCCGATCAACTGGCAGGAAAACTATATTAGTGCTTATGCCACCGCACATCCCTGGGAAGACTGGGCAGAAACCTGGGCGCATTATCTGCATATGATGGAAACACTAGAAACTGCTTACTATGCTGGAATCCGCGTTATTGGCAATGGTGGCTATCTGGCCAGCATGGATTTTAAAGAATGTCCAATTGGCGGACAGGACGTTGAACATATTCTTGCAAACTGGGTTACCTTAACCTTTAATTTAAATGCCTTGAACCGTTGTATGGGTCTGGAAGATGCCTACCCATTCAAGCTGACCGAAGCGGTAAAAGACAAGCTTCGATTTATACATCGGCATGTACTGGAAAAAGTTTTTAAATCATCCAAATGATCTCTAAACGAAAAAAACTGAATGCAATAAAATGAATAAAGCCCGTATACGACGGGCTTTATTTAATGATCAACGCGATTAAACGTATTAAGCGGTTTTCATTGAACCGGTTTCTTCAAATTGGGCATGCCAAGACAAAGCTTCATTCAATAAATGCGGTGTCTGACCACCACGCGCACAGGCACGCTCAAAATAATGATTTAAACTTTCGCGGTAATCTGGATGAGCACAGATATCGATAATCTTGCGGGCACGTTCACGCGGTGCCAAACCGCGCAGATCTGCCAAACCTTGCTCAGTCACCAGAATATCAACGTCATGATCGGTATGGTCGGTATGGCTGACTAGAGGAACGACTGAAGAAATCGCACCACCTTTGGCATAGGATTTGGTCACAAAGATGGCAATATGCGCATGACGGGTAAAATCTCCCGAGCCTCCAATACCGTTCATCATCTTGGTTCCAGTAACATGGGTTGAATTCACATTTCCGTAAATATCAAACTCAAGTGCTGTATTAATCGCAATAATCCCGAGACGGCGAATCAGTTCGGGATTATTGGAAAGTTCCTGTGGACGCAAGACAATTTTATCTTTGTATCGATCAAAATTGTTCATCACCCGTGCGGCACAGTCATCGGTCAGGGTCATGGAACAACCTGAAGCAAAGGTCATCTTGCCTGAATCGATAAGCTGGAAAGTGCAATCCTGCAAGACTTCAGAATACATTTCCAGATTATTGAAATTGGAATGTTCGAAGCCGGCAAATACCGCATTGGCCACGGAGCCCACACCGGATTGCAACGGCCCCAGATTTTCAGGTAAACGCCCTGCTGCCACTTCCTGTTCAAAGAAATGAATCAGGTGACTGGCAATCGCCAGCGTTTCTTGATCCGGTTCGTCCATGCCAAAGGACGTGTCTGGAATCTCATTGATGACAATCGCAGAAATTTTTTCAGGTGCAACATGAATCCCGATTGTTCCAATTTTGTCACTGGCTTGGGTCAGAGGAATTGGCCCGCGGTTTGGACGTGCTTGAGGTACATAGATATCGTGAACGCCTTCCAGCACGGGATTAATCGTCATATCAATTTCAATAATGACCCGATCTGCCATTTCGATGAAATTTGCAGAATTTCCGCAAGAGCCTGTCGGAATAATCTGACCGTCTTCAGTAATCGCAGTTGCAGCAATTACAGCCACATTAATCGCTGGCAGGTTTTTATGACGGATATTATCGGCCAGTTCAGAGAGATGCTGATCGACATACATCACTTCACCGGCATTAATCGCTTTACGTAAAGAAGGATCTGCCTGATAAGGATAACGGCGGGTTATGACATGTGCTTCATTGAGTTTTCCATCAATCCGGTTCCCCAGACTTGCACCTGTCGCCAAGGTAATATGAATTGGATACTTCTGTGCATATTCAGCCAAGGCCAAAGGCACAGTTTTCGCTTCACCTGCACCCCCAAAACCACTTAAACCAACTACATCGCCATCTTGAATCAGTTGTAGTGCTTTTTCGACAGATACGACTTTATCTTGTAATGGGAGCAAACGAATGCGCTCTAAACCGTTCATAAAAAATCTCAAAAATATAAAATAAAGAGGCGTCTGCTCCTGGTGAACCAAGAGCATTAGCGTCTAAATCAATCAATAATTAATTTTGCTAATTCGAGCATTGAATTTTGGCTGGACTTAAACCAGTTCCACTGCAATCGCAGTTGCTTCACCGCCACCGATACACAGTGCGGCAATGCCTTTCTTGCCACCAGTACGTTTTAAGGCATGAATCAAGGTCACAATAATACGGGAACCAGAAGACCCCAGTGGATGACCGAGCGCACATGCGCCACCGTTGATGTTGACTTTTGCAGTATCCAGTTTAAAGCCATCAATGGCTAGCATCGTCACCATGGCAAAAGCCTCATTGATTTCCCAGAGGTCAACATCGGCGGCATCCCAACCGGTTTTTTTCAGCACTTTTTCAATCGCACCGACAGGTGCAATGGTGAATTCCGAAGGATGCTGCGAATGGCTGGCATAGGCCAGAATATTAGCCAGGGGTTTTAAGTTACGCTGTGCAGCAATTTCACTAGAGGTGACCACCAGTGCTGAAGCACCGTCTGAAATTGAACTGGCATTTGCTGCGGTAATGGTTCCGTCTTTTTTGAAGGCTGGACGCAAGCTTGGAATTTTGTCTGTTTTGGCATTTAAAGGTTGTTCATCCTGCTCAACCACTACATCGCCTTTACGGTTACTGACAGTGACTGCTACGATTTCATCTTTAAAGAAGCCTTGCTGAACAGCCGTCACCGCTTTGTTTAATGAGCCAATGGCATAATCGTCCTGCTGTTCGCGGGTATAGCCTTTTTTATCTGCCATTTCCTGTGCCAGAATTCCCATCGACAGACCTGTTTCTGCATCTTCCAGCCCTTCCTGGAACATGTGATCCGTGACTTTGCCATGTCCCATACGGAAACCGGCACGTGCCTTGTCCATCAAATATGGCGCATTAGACATAGATTCCATGCCACCTGCGACCACAATTTCAGCCGAACCCGCTTTGATTGCATCTGCTGCCTGCATCACCGCTTTCATGCCTGAGCCACAGATTTTATTGATCGTGGTGGCACCTGTTGAATCCGGTAAGCCGGCTTGACGCATGGCCTGACGTGCCGGGCCCTGTTTTAAACCCGCCGGCAGTACACAGCCCATAATGACTTCATCAATATCGTTTGCAGTTAAACCAGCACGAGCTACAGCTTCCTTGATCGCCACAGCACCCAAATCAGGCGCCGTACAGCTTGAAAGTGAGCCTTGAAAACCACCCATTGCGGTACGTACAGCTTCTACAATTACAATCATTCTAATCTCATCCTTTTTCATCATTGTTATTTAACACCGCACAGCAGAAGCTCTGCAGTGTTTGTCCTTCGCAATACTTGCCGGTTTAAGCCTGTGCAGTGAAATAGTCTTCAGGTAATTGCATGACCAGTTCTGCACCTGCCTGAATACGTTGAATTCGGGCACTCAAATCCGGGAGAACTTTGGCGATATAATAATTCGCCAGTACCAATTTGTTCTGGAAATAGCTATCGTCTTTCGTTGCTGCAGCTTTGCTGATACGCGCATACATATACACAAAACTGAGCAGACCCACCGCATGCAGATAATCGACCGCAATCGAGTTAGCAAAGTCCGGATTCAGTTGAGACTGCTCGACGATAAAGCTGGTGATGTCTTCCAGTTGCTGACAGGTCTCTAATGTCGCCGTTTTAATCGTCAATGAATCATCCAGACCTTGGGCGAACTCGCGGATTTCAGCGATATACTCTGCAATATAAGCACCTTTACATTTGGTGGTTTTACGGCCAATCAGGTCAATTGCCTGCACACCATTGGTGCCTTCATAAATTTGTGAAATGCGCAGATCGCGAATACATTGTTCCATACCCCATTCACGGATATAACCATGACCACCGAAGCACATTTGCGCTTCCAGTGCAGAATCTAATGCTTTATCAGTCAGATATGCTTTGGCAATTGGGGTTAACAGAGCCACACGGTCGGTCGCTTTACGCACCGCTTCAGCATCGGTCGAATATTTGGTGATATCCAGCTGCTGACCGACATAGACAGCAAATGCACGAGATGCTTCATTGTTGGCGCGCACATTCAGCAACATACGGCGCACATCACCATGTACCAGAATCGAATCGGCTGGTTTTTCCGGTGATTTCGCACCGGTCGAGGCGCGTCCCTGTAAACGGTCTGTCGCATATTGTGCCGCATTCTGATAAGCAAATTCTGCCGCGCCAATGCCCTGAATTCCCATCGACAGACGTTCGTAGTTCATCATCACGAACATGCCGGCCAGTCCTTCATTTTCGTTACCGACCATATAAGCTTTGGCACCATCAAAGTTCATGACGCAGGTCGCTGAGCCTTTAATTCCCATCTTATGTTCGATTGAACCCGCAGATACTGCATTACGTTCACCGAGTGAACCATCTGCATTCACCAGAAATTTCGGCACAATAAACAGGGAAATGCCACGTGAACCGGCGGGTGCATTTGGTGTTTTTGCCAACACCAGATGAATGATATTTTCACTCAGGTCATGTTCACCGCTGGTAATAAAGATTTTGGTACCGCTGATGTTATAGCTGCCATCTTCATTGGGTTCAGCCTTGGTTTTGATTATGCCAAGATCAGTACCTGAATGTGGCTCAGTCAGACACATGGTGCCCGACCATTCGCCTGTATAGAATTTTGGTAAATAAGTTTCTTTCTGTTCTTGTGAAGCGCGATCATTGATCGCCATGCCTGCACCTACGGTTAACAGCGGGTAAAGCATAAATGATGGATTAGTACTCCAGATCATTTCATCGGCCAGCACGGTCAGCATTTTTGGCATATTCTGCCCGCCCCATTCTTCACTGGCACCTAAACCTACCCAGCCACCTTCAGCAAACTGCTTAAAGGCATCTTTAAAGCCTGTAGGTGTGGTCACTTCACCATGTTTAAACTGAGCACCACCTTCTTCATCCGCAGGACGATTCAGGTCAAGAATGACATTCTTGGAAAATTTGGCCATCTCTTCCAGAATTGCATTTGCAGTTGCCATATCTAAATGTGCAAGATTTTCATTACCTTGCCAAAATTGTTCAGCTTGAAACACATCATTTAAAATAAATTCCATGTCTTTTAGCGGCGCATTATAAATAGGCATTCTTACATTCCTTAACTGGTGATACTCAATTCTGTTGCTGAGCGTTTTATAATCATTGATTAATGAAAATCTTTTTTATGATTTTACTTCAATCAATGCATATCAATCGAAAATCATCATCTCGAATTAATCCAGCAGTAAATCTCATTCAACTAAATAAGCGACATAAAATTTAAAAACCCAAGCTTTATGTCACCGTTATTTACTGAACCAAGCAGGCTTAAAATGATTCTTTATTCACCACTATAATCCTTTGCCAGGACGGTCTTAAACCGAATAATGATTTCACTTGATGTGCTGAAACAATAAAATAATTATGCTGAAAATGGAATTTTATTTAGCAAAGTTGATCTCTAGGGTTCAGTTTTCTTGACAATATTTCCAGACTGACACCATATATATTTTTCATTGTCAGCAGTTGCTGCATAAATATACAAAATTAGATAAATATCACGACCTTAGTTTTATAGCTATCTTGGGTAAAATTGAATATTCTTGAAAGGTTCTTTTTCGAAAAATATGGACCAAGAAGATGACGACTGTAAGACAGCAGAACTTCCTTCTTCGTAAAGAGAAGATCCTGAGCATGGCTGAAAGCCTGCTACTGGACAATAATCAGGACATTACCCTGAGTGAACTTGCCAGTGAACTGGACATCGCGAAAGGAACGATCTACAAGCATTTCAAAAGCAAGAACCAGTTATATTTAGAACTAATTATTCTGAATGAAAAAAGAATTCTGGAAATATCAAAAAAATATAATAACGATATTAAAAATTATGTTTCGCAATATATGCTCTATCACATGCTCAATTCCAATCGCACCATCCTGTTGCATGTGATTGAAGAGCGTTTAACCAATAATGAAAAGAATCTGAAAGATTTATTTCAGGAGCTTTATCGGATTCGCGAAGAACGGATTATCCGGATTAAAGACATGACCCATGATTATCTGGTGGCTTTAGAAAGTGCCATGTCGATTCGGGATTATTTGTCTTATATCTGGACCGTGACTTATGGTGCTTCACTATTATTAAATTCGACCAATTATCAAAAAGCGATTGGTTCACGTGAACGCCTGATTAAACTGTATATTAATCAGGCGCTGATGACCCCGGATAAAATCTCGTCAGTCTAAGCCCTATAATAAAAAATGCCGGATTGAATCCGGCATTTTATTTCAATTGAATGACTTAACAAATATCAAGCAGCAATTGGCGGAAATCCGTCTTCGGTTAAAGCCGCGACAATCTCGGACTCAGTGACTGTCGATTCAACTTCGACCAGCTTAGTCGCCACATCTATATGAACGGTGGCATTTTCATCCAGATCTTTAATCGTAGCAGTCACACTGCGTGCACAGCCACCACAGGTCATATTTTCAATACGGAATTTCATATTTGGCTCCATAGGATCGCTTTAAAAATTAATGTGATTGGGTAGACTATATTTAACCTGAGCTGCAGATCAGCTCAGTGCTGCTCAGGGACGACACCCTGTTCAATCTGTTTTAAAATCTGGCAATCGGACTGTTCATTGCCGGCACACTGCTCCACCGATTGCTGTAATATCACCAGCATATGCTGCATATCGGCAATTTTCTGTTGTAAAAACTGGATATGTTTTTCGGCCAGCTGTTTCACCTCGCTACTCTGACGTGAGCTGTTTAGCCACAGGCCGAGTAATTCTTTCATTTGCTCTGAAGAAAAGCCGAGTTCGCGTGCATGTTGAATAAAACTTAAGGTTTTAATGTCCGCATCAGTATAAACCCGATAACCTGCATCGCTTCGTTTCGCAGCAGGCAACAACCCGATGTCTTCATAATAACGAATCATTTTTGCAGAGATGCCGGAACGTTTTGCCGCCTGACCAATATTCATCCTGCTTGCTCCTTGAACTGTACCGCTTTGTAGGCTTTTAATCTCAAAGCATTAGTGACAACAAACACGGAAGACAATGCCATCGCGCCTGCGGCAAACATCGGCGATAACAAGATGCCCCAGAATGGATAGAGCACCCCGGCAGCGATCGGGATTAAAGCAATATTATAGACAAAGGCCCAGAACAGGTTCTGCCGGATATTGCGCATGGTGGCCTGACTCAGACCAATTCCGGTGGCCACATGCTGTAAATTACCTGACATCAACACCACATCGGCTGCCTCAATCGCGACATCGGTGCCTGTACCAATCGCCATGCCAACATCAGCCTGTGCCAGTGCCGGGGCATCATTGATTCCGTCTCCGACAAAAGTGAGTACGCCATATTGCTGCTGGAGTTGACGTACCGCATCCACTTTCTCATGCGGTAAAACTTCCGCAATTACCTGATCAATTTTCAGCTGTTTGGCAATGGCCTGCGCGGTATGCTGATTGTCACCGGTGATCATCGCCACTTTCAGACCCTGCTCATGCACGGCCTGAATCGCACTATAGGTAGTTGCTTTAATCGGATCCGCGACGGCAATAATAGCCGCCAGCTTTTGATTGATCGCCACATATAAGGGACTACGGCCCTGATCACCGAGTTTTTGTGCAGTAGACCGAAACAGATCGACATTTAGACCCAAGTCCTGCATCAGACGTTCAGCCCCAATATGCAGCTGCTGACCAGCTACCTGTGCCTTGACCCCTGCGCCGGTGATCGAATCAAAATCTGTGACTTCACTCAGTTCCAGTTGTTGCTCATGAGCTGCCTGAACAATGGCATGGGCAATCGGATGTTCTGACTTGGCTTCAACCGAAGCCACCAGTTGCAATACAGTCTGCTGATTAAAATCTGCTGTGACTTCAAAGTCCGTCAGCAACGGTTTTCCTTCAGTCAAGGTTCCGGTTTTATCAAGTGCGACGACTTGGGTTTGCTGCAATAACTGTAAAGCTTCACCCTTACGAAACAGCACGCCCAGTTCAGCGGCACGCCCAGTTCCGACCATAATTGAGGTCGGCGTTGCCAGCCCCATCGCACACGGACAGGCAATAATCAGCACCGCCACGGCGTTGACCAATGCATAGGTCAGATTGGGTTCAGGCCCAAACAGGAACCAGACCATGAAGGTCAAGGCCGCCAGTGCCATGACGGCAGGTACAAACCATAAAGTCACTTTATCCACCACCGCCTGAATCGGTAGTTTCGAGCCTTGTGCCTGTTCCACCATCTCAATAATCTGCGCCAGTACAGAATCCTGTCCGACCGCAGTGGCCCTGATTTGCAAGGTTCCATTCTGGTTCACTGTACCACCCACCACCTGATCCCCGGCCTGTTTGGCCACGGGTAAAGGCTCCCCACTCATCATTGCTTCATCGATATAACTTTGCCCGGCAACCACTTCACCATCGACGGCGACTTTTTCACCCGGGCGGATTTCAATCAGCATGCCCTGTTGTACATCGGCAATTGCCAGATCAACCCAGTTGCCATGCTGTTGTACCCGTGCTGTTTTCGGTTGCAAGCCGACCAGATACTGAATCGCTTCTGAGGTTTTACCTTTGGCTTTGGCTTCCAGATAACGCCCCAGTAAAATCAGCGCAACAATGACAGCTGCCGCTTCAAAATATACATGGACGGTGGACTGGGGTAACAGCTGCGGAAAAAAGGTCGCAATACAGGAAAATCCATAAGCTGCGATTGTTCCGACCGCGACCAGAGAATTCATATCCGGCGCCAAACGCAATAAAGCCGGAATACCATGCTGATAAAAACGCCGTCCCGGAATAATCAGCACCAAAGTGGTCAGCACAAACTGCAGATACCAGCTGTTCTGGGTTCCCAACGTCTGCGCAATAAAATGATGAAAAGCCGGGATCAGATGTGAACCCATTTCTAGAATAAACACAGGGACTGCCAGAATAAGAGCAAGCCAAAGATCCTGTTTCAGTTGCGCGGTTTCAGTGGCTTTCTTTTCCTGAAAAGCCCCATGGCGATCTGCCGAGAGATGTGTATTGGTTTTTTCTGTGGCTTTAAAACCGGCTTTTTCTACAGCAGCAATCAAAGCTGGGATGTGCTGACGGGATGCCTGAATCGAAGCAGTTTCAGTCGCCAGATTGACTTGTGCTGTACTGACGCCGTCTACTTTTAATAAAGCTTTTTCAACACGCGCGACGCAGGAGGCGCAGGTCATGCCTTCAATCGCCAGTTCAATCCGGTCAGCCTGAAGATCAAAACCGGCTTTTTGCACCGCCTGAGTCAACTTGGATAATGGCACAGAATTGATTAGACTCACATGCGCCTTTTCAGTGGCCAGATTCACGTGTGCATCCAGTACACCTTCTACTTTTTTTAGGGCTTTTTCTACGCGAGCCACACAAGATGCACAGGTCATGCCTTCAATATTCAAAGCAAACTGTTGCGTCGGTACATCAAAGCCAGTTTTTTCAATTGCTTGAACTAGCACAGCGGCAGCAATCGGCTGCTGGCTTTTAATAAAAGCTTTTTCAGTCGACAGGTTGACAGATGCCTCAACCACGCCCTCAATTTTTTTCAAGGATTTTTCGACCCGAGCCACGCAGGATGCACAGGTCATACCGCCAATCTGCACCTGCTGTTCACATAACCGGATGCTGTCTTGTTCTGCCATGCCCATCTCCATGCATCAACTTGCTGCCGATGCTATAGCTTAAACATTCCCAGCATGGCAAGGTCAAGTCTTTCATTTAAATATTTTAGGAAAGATAAAGCGGTATTGCGATTGGATGCTCATCCAAGAACCAAATAAAAGCCCGAAGATGACTTCGGGCTTTTATAGCAGTGTTTAAAATATTGAATGCATCAATTTTATTCGGCAGAAATATCTTCAAACAGAACCGAAGACAGGTAGCGTTCACCGCCATCTGGCAAAATCACCACAATATTTTTACCGGCATTTTCAGGGCGTGCAGCCAGTTGTGCCGCTGCCGCCATGGCCGCACCACTTGAAATGCCGACCAAAATACCTTCCTGAGCTGCAGTTTTGCGTGCCCACTCGATTGCCTCTGCGCTATTAATGGCAATCACTTCATCGACCAGATCTAAATCCAGGTTGCTCGGAATAAAGTTGGCTCCGATACCTTGAATTTTGTGTGGTCCCGGTGTCAGCGTTTCGCCGCGTTTGGCCTGACCAATAATTGCAGATTCAGCAGGTTCCACCGCCACCGAATATAGAGGCTTATTTTTAACTTTCTCAAAGTAACGCGAAATACCGGTAATGGTTCCGCCTGTTCCGACACCTGCGACCAGAATATCGACGTTACCCGCCGTAGCTTCCCAGATTTCTGGGCCGGTGGTTTCTTCATGAATTTTAGGATTGGCTGGGTTTTCAAACTGTTGTGGCAGGAAATACTGCTCCGGGTTCTCATTCAACAGACTCTCGGCTGCTTCAATCGCCCCTTTCATGCCTTTGGCCGGATCGGTCAAGACCAGATTGGCTCCTAAAGCTTTGACTACTTTACGGCGTTCAATACTCATGCTTGAAGGCATGGTGAGCGTCAGTTCATAACCTTTAGCGGCTGCCACAAAGGCCAATGCAATGCCGGTATTGCCACTGGTGGGTTCAACGATGTGCATACCGGGTTTGAGTTTTCCAGATTTTTCTGCATCGTTAATTAATGCTGCACCAATACGACATTTGACTGAAAAGGCCGGATTACGGCTTTCAATTTTGGCAAGTACAGTCACCGGAGCTGAAATTACACGATTAATACGAACTAGCGGTGTATTTCCAATTGCGTCTGCATTATTACTATAAACCGCTATCCCTAAATTATTTGGTGTTGGAAAAGCTGAATCTGTACTCATGATGATATCCCTGATGTTATTGGTTCAAGTCATTTAAACATCATACAAGCATTTTTTTCGTTTGTAGATGTTTGATGGAATTTGCACTTGATCGCAGTAATTTAAACCAAAATATTTTTTAAATAATTCGATGATTTTATATTATTTATCAACGTTTAAAATATAACTTTAACTAATGTTTAACCTGATTAAAACCCGATAATATTTAAATATTATATCAATGTATTAATCATCGAGCCCCTTATAATGTGCGGGCTGTAATTTTATAATGGACATATGAGATGAAAACCGATTTTGAAATCACGACTATGCGCGATTCAGCAGAACAGGTCGTCGGCATTTTAAAATCTCTGGCCAATACTGACCGTCTCCTTATTTTATGCCATCTCTCTCAAGCGGAACTGAATGTTTCACAAATTGAAGATATTACCGACATTAAACAACCGACGCTTTCCCAGCAACTGATGATGCTGCGCAAAAGTGATGTAGTGAATACCCGTCGGGATGGTAAACAGATCTATTATTCAATTAAAGATCAAAATTTGATTGTGGTATTGACTACGCTTTATCAGCTGTATTGTGCGAATCAAATTAAATAGTTTATTTTTAAACACTATTTAACGCCAAAACACACTTCTCTACCCCATTGATCTGGCAGAAATAACGACTTTGTAGAAAATCGCTATAGCTGCTTCAAGAAAATGGAGGCCAGACCTAGCTGATTTATTTTAAAAACATAAATCATCACAAATTCGACCCCTTAAGATTTCTTAGCAGAATTTGTGCATAATATATCTATATTTGTGATTTAGACCTTTTTATGCCAAATTCCAAGTCTAAACTTCTGCATAGACTGCCTGCCTGGGCATGGTTAAGCGACTATACGCCGGTCAAATTTAAATCCGATGTGCTGGCCGCACTGATTGTCGTGGCGATGCTGGTTCCTCAGGGGATGGCTTATGCCATGCTGGCCGGTTTACCGCCGATCATGGGCTTATATGCCAGCATCCTGCCAATGATCATTTATGCGTTGCTCGGTGGCAGTTCGACTTTATCGATTGGCCCGGTGGCGATCATTTCAATGATGACTTTTGCCACGCTCAATCCACTGTTTGAAGTCGGCTCACCGGTCTATATCGAAGCTGCGACCTTATTAGCACTCATGGTCGGTATTATTTCCCTGCTCTTGGGATTATTCCGTTTCGGTTTCTTAATTCAGCTGATCAGTCATCCAGTCATTCAGAGCTTTATTATTGCCTCGGCATTATTAATTGCTTTTGGACAATTGAAGTTCTTGGTCGACCTACCCTTAAAAGCCAATAACATTCCAGAATTTACAACAAGTCTTCTGGAGTATCTGCCGCTCCTGCATTTACCAAGCCTGTTATTTGGCCTGTTGTCGATGGCTTTACTGATCTATCTGCCCAAGTTGCTAAAATCTCAGGCAGTACAAAGCCGGATCGGCTCTACAGATTTTCTGGTACGGGCTGTGCCTCTCATTCTGGTATGTCTCGGGATTGCAGCGATTGTATTTCTGAATTTAAAGGGGCAAGGCATTAAAACAGTGGGTGCAATCCCGTCCGGTTTTCCGCCCTTGTCTTTTCCGCACTGGAACTGGGAACTGGTCATGACCTTGTTACCGGGTGCTAGCATGATCGCCATGATCAGCTTTGTGGAATCACTGTCAATTGCTCAAGCCACAGCCTTGCAACAACGCAGTCATTTAAACAGTAATCAGGAATTGATTGCCTTGGGGATTGCCAATATCAGTGCAGGCGTCAGTTCAGCCTTTCCGGTTACTGGCAGTCTGTCGCGTACCGTGGTCAATGCCGATGCCGGTGCCAAATCCCCCATGGCAGGAGTTTTGTCCTCCATTCTGATTATTTTCGTCAGCCTGTTCTTTACCGGATTTTTTGAAGATCTGCCCCTGACCATTCTGGCCGCCACGATTATTGTTTCCATCTGGAAACTGGTCGATTTTCGGCCTTTCTTTGATGCCTGGCGTTATTCTAAAGCCGATGGTATTGCCATGTGGATTACCTTTCTGGGTGTGGTGCTGATTGATATTTCCACTGGCCTGATTATTGGGATCATATCGACGTTTATCCTGATGTTATGGCGAATCAGTCGTCCGCATATTGCAGTGCTCGGACTGGTCGAAGGTACACAGCATTTTCGTAATATTCAGCGTCATCAAGTCAGTACCTCCGATCGGGTGCTGTCACTGCGGATTGATGAAAATCTGACTTTTCTGAATGCCAATAGCTTCAAAGGTTATCTGATCAATCAGATGAGCCTGAATGACAAGTTGCAACATGTGATTTTAAATTGCTCCAGTATCAGTGCCATTGATTTAAGCGCTTTGGAAATGCTGGAGGATTTAAATGCGGAATTGGCCAAACTGAACATTCGACTGCATTTTGCCGAAGTGAAAGGCCCGGTGATGGACAAGCTACAAGCCTCGAAGCTGATGATTCATCTGAGTGGCCACATTTATCTGACTCATTTTCAGGCAATTCGGGACTTGGCTCCAGAAATCTTTGAGCAGCATAAAGACTATACGATTTAGGACAGCAGATCGTTAAACTTATGGCCGGAGATTTAAACCGGTCATGACGCCAAACTTTTTTAAATTTTCAAATATAATTTGAATTTATCGATTTAACTTTGATATTTATTTCATGAATATAACTTTAAAAGAGATGATTTATTCAGCATCTTTAGATTGTTTTTTCAAATAAAAGTATTCTTTTATATTGATTAATTTTAGAATAAATCAATTATATCAATAACTTGTTTTTTATATAAAAATATATTTCAAGCCTTGTTTAAATTAAGTATAAAATAGCGCAACTTTTTCCCAAATTTAGCCCTCGTAATTTTCACAAGGCAATCTTATGTTTTCTGCCCTTATGCGTATGAGCCTAGTCTCTCGAATCATCATCGCCATTATTTTAGGTGTAGGTGTGGCTGTGGTATTTCCCGAAGCTACTCCCTCATTAAGCCTATTGGGCGACCTGTTTATTAAAGCCTTGAAATCTGTTGCACCGATTCTGGTTTTCATTTTAGTTTTAGCTTCTATCGCAAATTTTAAAGTGGGGCAATCCAACACCGCCATTAAACCGATTATGATGATGTATGCGGTAGGTATGTTCCTTGCTGCACTCAGTGCTGTCGTTTCGAGTATGTTATTTCCAAGTACGCTGTTTCTGGATATTGCTGCACAAGCGGACTTACAGCCACCTGGCAGTCTGATAGAAATCCTGAAGAATCTGCTGCTTAGCTTTGTCGCCAACCCGGTCGTTGCTATTGCTGAAGCAAATTTCATTGGCGTTCTGGCCTGGTCTGTGGCATTGGGCATCGCCTTCCGTCATGCATCGGATACCACCAAGACCCTTTTGAATGATGCCGCCTTTGCGGTTAATTATGTGATTCGTTTAGTGATCAGTTTTGCACCTGTGGGTATTTTTGGTCTGGTTGCAGTGACTTTTGCTGAATCCGGTCTGGATACGCTGACCAGTTATGCACATTTACTTGCGGTACTATTAGGTACGATGGCTTTTGTTGCACTGGTAATTAACCCAATGTTGGTGGCTTTAGTGACGCGTCACAACCCCTATCCACTCGTCTTTACCTGCTTGCGTGAAAGTGGCATTACCGCCTTCTTTACCCGTAGTTCGGCAGCCAACATTCCCGTCAATCTGGATCTGGCAAAACGTCTAGGCGTCAAAGAATCAACCGCAAGTATCGCGATTCCTCTCGGTGCTGCGATCAATATGGCTGGGGCATCGGTCACCATTACCGTATTGTCACTGGCAACGGTAAATACCTTGGGCATTAGCGTAGATTTCACCACCATGCTAATTCTTTCCGTAGTAGCAACCATCTCGGCCTGTGGTGCTTCAGGTGTGGCCGGTGGTTCATTATTGTTGATTCCTTTGGCCTGTGGTCTGTTTGGTATTTCTTCGGATATCGCTATGCAAGTGGTCGCGATTGGTATAGTAATCAGTGTATTGCAGGATTCTACTGAAACTGCTTTAAACTCGTCTACGGATGTTTTATTTACCACAGCAGTAGACCGCGCATCAAATTGATTTTATATTGAATAATCAATATTTTTTGCCAATGATGTTGTTATGCCATTACAGCGTTTACCTACCTGGATACAATTAGGGGCGTTCTTTCTTGCGGTGAATGCCGGCATGATTAACGTCCTGGGTCTGGTGACGGTATTACACCAGTCTGTTTCACATATGACCGGTAATGTCAGTATGCTGGCCATGGCGCTGCTGGACTGGCAGCCAGACATGATGCTATATCTGCTTCTGGTCACACTCTGCTATGTCATTGGTTCTCTGTATAGCGGGCTGATTCTAGGAAATAGTCACTTTCGCTTGGGACGACTTTATGGTTACCCTTTAAGCCTGGTGGCTTTTTTTATTCTGATCTGCTGGTTATTATTGCCCTATTTCCCGCGCTATGCCCTGTTATGGGCCTGTGTCGCGATGGGTCTGCAAAATGCCATGGTCAGCCATTATAAAGGTGCCATTATTCGCACCACGCATTTATCTGGTGTGCTGACCGACCTTGGCTTGGCCATGGGTTACCGTTTACGCGGCTTAGATGTAGAACCACGCCGAGTCGTTTTACATTTACTTATTTTGCTCGGTTTTTTAAGCGGTGGTATTCTTGCCAGCTGGCTTTATCCTTATTTAAAATTAAATGCATTCCTGATCCCGGCAGGGCTGAGCCTGATGCTCAGTCTGATTTACTGGGTGATTTATTTACGTTATCGACATCAACACGATTAATTTCTGGACATTCTCATGGTTAAAAATGCATTGCAGGCACAATTGTTAAAGGCAGGTTTGGTCGATAATAAAAAAGCCAAAAAACTGTCTAAACAGGCTGTGCATGAAAAACGCACCGGTGATAGCACCGAGGCTGAAATCAAGGCGAAAATTGAGCAAGACAAGCAGCAGAAACTGGCCAAAGACCAAGCCATCGAGTTAGAGAAAAAAGCGGCCTTACAGGAAAAAGAACTGAAAGCCGCGATCATCCAGATGATTAACCAGCACAAAATCCGCGATACGGATGGTGATGCGGTGTATCAGTTTATTGATGACAGCAAGATCAAGAAGGTTTACCTGAACCAGCAGATCTATAATGCACTGGTGGCAGGCAGTCTGGTGATTGCACGTGAAAATGACAGTTATGTGTTCTTGCCTAAGGCTTTGGGAGATCGTATTAATGCCAAGATGCAAGGCTTTATCATTGTGAATAATTCAGAGAAAAATGAACAAATTACCGATGAAGAAGATCCGTATGCAGCCTATGTCATTCCGGATGACCTGATGTGGTAAGTTATTATTAGTATTTGATATCATACTAAACCGGCTTAGGCCGGTTTTTTTATATCAGATCACAGTCTAAAAGCTATTTCAGGTAAACACTTTCCAAAGATATGTATTAAAAGTTTAATTAAAATTAAAAAACTCAGCTTAAAGCTATAAACTCTTTCACAATTTTAACAGTGTGAGAAAAGATAAGTTGGAACAGTTTAAGCTTGTCCAGAATATACAAGTGTGGGCAGATCAATATCCCTGGCTAGAAATGCTCTCTTCATTGAGCATTGTGATTTTACTGGCAATTATTGCAAATTTATTTGCCAAACAAGTCGTTGTTCGCGGAATTCGTAAACTGATTTCCAAAATGCCTTTTGCACATAATGAAATCATTGCCGAGCATAGCGTGATCCGCCGTATTGCCAATATTGTGCCGGCCATTGTGATTATGAATGGAATTACCACCGTTCCGCATTTATCAGACAAGGTCGAGACCTTTATCCAGATGGGTGCGCAGGCCTTTATCTTCCTGACCATTGCCCTGGCGATTGGCGAATTGCTGAATATCTTTAACCTGATTTATCAGCGCAATCCGAAATCGCGTAACAAGCCGATTAAAGGCTATTTGCAACTGGTCAAGCTGATCATCTTCATCGTTTGTGGTTTGATGATTCTGGGGACTTTCCTCAAGAAAGATGTCTTTACCTTGCTGGCCGGTTTTGGTGCCATGGCTGCGGTACTGATGCTGGTGTTCCAAAATACCATCTTATCGCTGGTGGCTTCGGTACAGATTTCCTCTTATGATATGGTGCGTATTGGTGACTGGATTGAAATGCCATCTTTAAATGCGGACGGCGATGTCATTGATATGTCATTACACACCATTACCGTGCAGAACTTTGATAAAACAGTCACCACCATTCCGACCAATAAACTGGTGACGGATACCTTTAAAAACTGGCGTGGCATGCAGGAAGCCGGTGCGCGCCGGATTAAACGTTCCATTCATATCGATCAGAGCAGTGTGCATTTCATGTCAGCTGATGAACAGAACAAGCTGAAAGAATTTATACTGCTGGATCAATATCTAAATACCAAAACTGAAGAACTGCAGCAATTTAACCTGCAGCTCAGCCATCATTCACAATATAACCAGCGCCGTCTGACCAATCTGGGGACTTTCCGTGCCTATGTGGAATTTTATCTGCAACAGCATCCGGGAATTAGTAAAAATCACTCCCTGATGGTTCGTCAGTTACAACCGACCAGTGAAGGTTTGCCTCTGGAAATTTATGCATTTACCAATACCACGGTCTGGGTCGAGTATGAAAATATCCAGTCGGATATTCTGGATCACCTGTTGGCGATTATTCCTGAATTTGGACTAAAGGTGTATCAGGCACCTTCAGGTTTCGACCTCAAGGAATCTTTTAGCGTTTCCTGAAGAGCTGCGACAATCTTCAAATAAAATAAAAGCCTGAAACTGGCTACAGTTTCAGGCTTTTGATTGGTCTGATTAAATAAAAATATAAAAATCGACAACTTAAACAAATATTAGATTGGGTATTGAGATGCTCAGGCTGAGATTGCAGACGCTTGCAGCTGCATCAGTTCTTGTAGCATTTTATAAAAATCATGTTCTGAGTCGAACTGCTCTTCACAGATCCTTTCGCCGTTTAATAATAAATGATGATAGCTTTGATGTTCATAAATCACCGTGTTTAGAAACTGTGCACCGGGCATATGCTTGAGCAGGTGCTGTGTCTGTTTCATTTCTGCAAGTTGCTGCTGTTCAGGAATTTTATTCAATACCGTATAAATTTTTAATTGAGTATTATATTGTGCGATCCCAATCGCCAATTGCACCAGTTCGGTTTCAAGTTGAATATCTTCTGGATTGATGGAACTGGGAATAATCAGCTTATCTGCATGTTTCAGGACTGAACGCAAGGCAGATGTATCCTGCCCGTCAATATCAACAATAATATAGGCGAACTGCTGTTTCAGTCTTTCCAGACGATGATCCAGACTACGACCATCTTGTTTTAAGATATCCAGATGCTCGAAAGAAAATTGTCTATTTTTCAGATTTGCCCATTCATAACCATAGGGTTCCAGATTGGCATCAATGAGCAAGGTCGCGCCTTGCCCACGTAATAACTCAGTGATATACATCGCAATTGTGGTTTTTCCTGAGCCTCGTTTACGGCTGGCCACTACCCAAATACTCATCTTTAAGCTCTCTCGTTTTTGATTCTTTTCATGAGGAAAAATGGTTTAAACCTTAATATAATTATGGATTTAGAATTACGTATCTGGCATGAAAAGTAAAGTCTGATTTGGATAATAATTTTGTGGCTATTTCATCTAATCCTAGGCTTAAAAAAATTCAATCCTTTATAATCACCAAAGCAAAATACATGATAAGAGTACGATAATGTTTCGATGGCTTGAAAGACTGGTTGATCCCTATCCCACCAAAAACCTGAATCAACCTTTACCGACCAAGTTTTTTCCATTTGTCTGGCAGGCAGCCTACGGTGTGCGTCGTTATTTGCTGATTCTGGTGCTGTGTACGGCCGGTGCTGCCAGCTTTGAAGCCTTACTCTACTCAAAAATTGGCGATTTGGTAAATTGGCTCAGCAAAAGCCAGCCAGATACTTTTCTGGAGCAACATGCCAGCAACCTAACCTTGCTGAGCATTATCCTGCTGGCCAATATTTTCTTTGCCAGTGCCCAATCCCTGATCAAGCACCAGATCTTGTATAGCAACTTTCCGATGCGGTTACGCTGGCGCTTTCATAATTTACTGATGAAACAAAGTCTGGATTTTTTCCATAATGATTTTGCCGGACGTCTATCTGCCAAAGTCATGCAAACGGCGCTGGCCATCCGGGAATTCTGGGTCATTTTGGGAGATATGCTGGCCTATGTGCTGATTTATTTCGTCACCATCAATATCGTTTTAGGCAATATTTCTCCCTATTTAGTTATCCCTTTGATGGTGTGGCTACTACTATTTATCTGTGCGGCCTGGTACTTTATTCCGCGTTTAAGCAAGATTTCCAAGTCACAGGCCGATGCGCGTGCCGTCATGACCGGCCGTGTCACCGATGCCTATACCAATATCCAGACTGTCAAGCTGTTTGCCCATGCTGGCCGGGAAAGCCAGTATGCTAAAACCTCCATGCAGGAATTTATGGTCACGGTTTACAAACAGATGCGTCTGGGGGCTCAGTATGAAATCAGTATTTTATTTCTGAGCATTATTCTCTATGGCGGTGTGTTGGGTACGGCCATCTGGCTATGGATGGAAGGACAGGCCGAATTGGGCATTATTGCAGCCACCACGGCCATGATACTCAAACTGAACAGTATTGCCGAGTTTATGATGTGGCAGACCTCTGCCCTGTTTGAAAATGTCGGGACCATTCAGGATGGTATGAAAACTTTAGGCCGCAAGATTGCCATTGAAGATAAACCCAATGCCAAAGAGCTACAGCTTCAGCATGGTGAAATTAAATTCGACAATGTCAGCTTTGCCTATAATGATAAAAATGTCATTGACCAGTTTAACCTGACCATTCGCCCGGGTGAAAAAATCGGGATTGTGGGACGTTCAGGCGCAGGTAAATCGACCCTGATTCAGTTATTGCTGCATTTTTATCATCTTGACCAAGGTCGTATTTTAATCGATGGGCAGAACATTGAAGATGTGACGCAGGACAGTTTGCGTAAGAACATTGCTTTAGTGACTCAAGACACTTCGCTGCTGCATCGTACCGTTGCAGAGAACATCAAATATGGTCGTCCTGATGCAACCGATCAAGAGATGTATGAAGCGGTACGTAAAGCCAAAGCAGAAGAGTTTATTCCTCATCTGACCGACTTACGCGGCAAAAGAGGCTATGAGGCTTATGTCGGTGAGCGTGGTGTAAAACTTTCTGGTGGTCAACGTCAACGTGTTGCAATCGCACGGGTATTTCTAAAAGATGCACCCATTTTGATTCTGGATGAAGCCACCAGTGCGCTGGATTCTGAAGTCGAAGCGGCCATTCAAAACAGCCTCGATGATCTGATGCAAGGCAAAACCGTAATTGCCATTGCGCATCGTTTATCGACAATTGCCCAGATGGATCGCCTGATTGTAATGGATCAAGGCAAAATTGCCGAGCAAGGTACCCATGATGAACTGGTAGCATTAAATGGAATCTACGCCCAGCTTTGGCAGCGTCAAACGGGCGGATTACTGATACAACAACAGATCAAAGCAACGAAGGATCGTGAATAATGCTGTATTTGGAAGATTTGAACATCGCTGACCGCTTTAGCAGCCGTAAATATCATATGGGACTGGAAGAAATTCAAAATTTTGCCCGGGCTTATGACCCACAAGTCTTTCATACTGATGAACAGCAAGCTGCAGCCCATCCGGTATTTCAGGGAATTGCCGCCAGTGGTTGGCATACTGCGGCAGTGGTTATGCGCTTGTGGACTGAATGTTTTCCTGTGGCTTATGGGCTCATTGGTTCAGAGTCGCATCTGCGTTGGCCTTGTCCGACCCGCCCCGGGGATGAGATTCACGTCGAAGTCGAAATCATGGATATTCAGCCCTCCAGAAGCAAAAATGATCGTGGGATCGTAAGCTACCAGACGCAGGCATTTGACCAGCATCATAAAATGATTTTTAGTTCAACCACTAAAATTGTGGTATTTAAACGAGGATTTTCTCCGGTTTAAATTGATTTTTAGGCAAAATTCAGGCTAATCTGCCACAATGATTGTGGCAATAGCCAAAACTTTGTCCAACAATTTTAATGAAAAAAATGGCAGTTTCATGCCAATATCAGACCATAAATAAAAAAATTTAAGTGAGTGCAACGGATCGCGCATGAAAACAATTGCTCCACGCCAAGATCAGGGAATTCCAGGTGTATACGCTCTTTTGCTGCTCGATGTCATTTCCCGCTGGGGATATAATGACGAATCGTTGTTCAAGTCCTTTGGCCTGAGTACGGAGCAGCTGGCGGATCCTGATTTTCGCATCCCGACACCTGTGGCCAATGAACTGGTCAAACATGCCCTCAAGCTGAGCGGTGAACCGACACTTGGTTATCATCTGGGTACCCAGATGCGGATTTCTATTCATGGTTTTATTGGCTATGCAATCATGACGGCCAAGGATATTACCGATGCATTAGTACTGGCCAACCGTTTCATCCAGCTGCGTATGCCCTTTTTACAGCTATTCTTTTCGACCTTTGGTGCCAAGGCTACAGTCCAGTTGCAAACCGATATTCAGCTGGAACCCTTACGCACCGAAATCTCGATTGCACTGATTTTTGGCATGATCAGTATGGCCAAGGCCATTACCGGAATTGATTATGCCGCTGGAGAAATCGATTTTGATTTCAAAAAACCGGAAGGCTTTGAACGCTTTATGGCCAAATTTCCACATCATCAGTTTCGCTTTGAACAGCCGCATTTGATCTTGAGTTTTGATAAGAGCTACCTGATGAACAAGCTGGTGCATGCCGATCCGATTGCCAGCCAGATTGCAATTAACCAGTGTGAAACTGAACTCTCGGCCTTGGGCGAGCGACACCGGATTGCGATGCGGGTTCGTGATATTCTAACCCATTCCGAGCAGCATTATCTGAGTATTGAAAGTGTGGCAGATCGTCTGCATATGTCCGACCGCACCCTAAAACGCCAGCTGGCGGCTGAAGGTACCTCTTTTTCTACGCTGGTCGATGAAGTACGCTACCGGCATGCGACGTCGTTATTGTCCCGGACCGACTTTAGCTTGGAACAGATTGCTGATGAACTTGGTTATAGTGATGTCGCCAATTTTAGCCGGGCATTTAAACGCTGGAGTGGTCGCAGCCCGAGCAACTGGCGCAAAGATCCTTATTTATAAAGGGTCATAAGCCTTTTGTTTTGGCCAAAAAGAATGTATAAAACATGTCAAAAATGATCTAAAGATTTTTAAGGAGTTATCAATGAATCATCCTTCAGAATTAAAGTACGCAAGTACGCATGAATGGGTACGCATTGAGGGTGATCTTGTTGTGACCGGTATTTCCGACCATGCACAGGATGCATTAGGTGATTTGGTCTATGTAGAGGCACCAGATCTTGATTCACACATCACTGCGGGTCAGCAAGCCGGTGTAGTTGAATCGGTCAAAACTGCGTCTGATATTCATGCACCTGTTTCTGGTATTGTCGTTGAAATCAATCCTGATCTTGAAGATGATCCTGATTTTATTAATGACGATCCCTATGGCAAAGGCTGGATCTATAAAATCAAACCAGACAATATGTCAGATGTTGAACACCTGCTCTCCAATACAGCATATGAAGCTGGCCTATAAACCCGCTTATATTTAGAAAATCAGCCTGCGGGCTGATTTTTTTTATGCCATAGATATTGTTCAGCTTTCCCAATCGGCTTCAATTACATATATTCATATTAAAATATTATTGTATTTTTCACGTATATTTCCTAAAGTACTGAACAGGGCGCGCTGCACTCCTGAATATGCCACACTTATTTATAACAATAATTTTCCATTCTAAGACCAGCGTCTCATCACCCATCATTTTAGGATAATCATGAATGCCATTGTAGCGTCGTTATGGACCAAGTCATTTGTACTGTGTCTGGCCAACAACCTGTTTTTATTTATTTTTTATTTTGCGCAAACCACAATTTTGCCAATTTATATCTTAAAGGAATTAGGTGGTAATCTGACCCAAGCTGGTCTGGCCATGACCTTATTTATGGTCTCTGCCATTGCAGTACGTCCTTTTAGTGGCTTAATTATCGAAAAATTCGGCATACGCAAAACTTTAATTGTCTCAGAAATATTTTTCAGTCTTTTTTCCTTAGCTTACCTGCTCGCTGATCAGCTCACGATTCTGTTTATCATCCGTTTCTTGCATGGCATCTGGTTTAGTATTCTGACCACAGCCTGTGTGCCGGTGGTCAACCAGTTTATTCCAGAACAGCGTAAAGGCGAAGGCATGGGTTATTTTGTCATGTCTGTCAATCTGGGAATTGTCCTGGGGCCTTTAATTGGTCTGAGTTTAATTGAATACTGGTCTTATTTTCAGGTCAGCACCTTGTTGATCGCTTTGGTTTTTATCGGCTTTATCTTCTGTTTACTGATTCCGGTCAAAGAGCCTGAAAAAATGATCGACAACACCGACAAGAAAACATCACTAGGGCTGACTGATTTTGTCGAAAAGAAAGCACTGCCTGTGGCAGGACTTGCCATGCTGATTTCCTTTTCTTATGCCAGCATCATGTCTTTTATCGCGCCATTTGCAGCCAGTAAGGATTTAATGGCCTATGCCGGTTTATTCTTTGTGATATTTGCAATTTCCATGATGAGCCTGCGTCCGATCACTGGAAAAATTTATGACCGCAAAGGTCCACAATACGTGATTTATCCGGCACTGCTGGCTTTTAGTCTGGGTCTGTTTTTACTGAGCCAGATTCAGACTTTATGGGGATTTATGCTGGCTGCGGTTCTGGTCGGAGTCGGTTTTGGTAGTGTGCAACCGTGCATTCAAACCTTAGCCATTCAACGTGCACCAAAACACCGGATTGGCTACGCAACTTCGACTTTTTATACCTGCTATGATCTGGGTATTGCCATTGGCTCAGTCCTGATCGGTGCTATCATTGCCGCTTATAGTTATCAAACTGCTTTTGTGATTTGTGCTGTCTTGACCCTAAGTAGTATGGGATATTTTCATCTGGTGGTTCAGGCTAAAGCAGTCAAAAATAGCTAACCCAAAACAGGCAGAATTCAAATCTACCTGTTTTGATTGTGCTTCAAGACACTCTTTATTCAGCTACATTTTGATTTTCTGCTGATTTTTCTTCAGGTTTTGGTTCTTGTAGCATAGAAAACTGCGTACTTTCTCCGACTGCTGCATTATCCTGACGATTACTTTTCAGCTTGATCTGTAAGCGTAATTCATTGGTGGAGTCGGCATTGCGTAACGCTTCCTCATAAGAAATTTCGCCCTGGTTATACAATTCAAATAAGGCCTGGTCAAAGGTTTGCATCCCCAATTCACGGGATTTTGCCATAATCGCTTTCAGCTCATGAAACTCACCTTTCAAAATCAGGTCGGAAATCAATGGTGTATTTAACATGATTTCAATCGCTGCACGACGGCCTTTACCATCCTGCGTCCGAATCAGACGCTGGGAAATAATCGCCTTCATATTCGAGGATAAATCCATCAATAACTGATTGCGGCGTTCTTCCGGGAAGAAGTTAATAATCCGGTCTAAAGTCTGATTGGCATTGTTGGAGTGCAAAGTTCCCAGACAAAGATGCCCGGTTTCGGCAAAAGCAATCGCATGTTCCATGGTTTCAGTATCACGAATTTCCCCGATCAGAATCACATCGGGTGCCTGACGCAAGGTATTTTTCAGCGCATTGTGCCAGGAATGACAGTCCACACCGACTTCACGATGCGTAATCATGGATTTTTTATGTTTATGTACATACTCCACCGGATCTTCCACGGTAATAATATGCCCGGCTGAATTTTCATTGCGGTAGTCAATCATCGCAGCGAGCGAGGTTGACTTTCCTGAGCCGGTTCCCCCGACCACCAGCACCAGACCACGTTTCTCCATAATCACATGTTTAAGTGAATCAGGAAGTTTGAGCTTCTGGAAATTTGGAATTTCTGCGGTAATAGTACGAATCACCATGCCAACATTGAGTTGTTGCTGGAACACGTTGACCCGAAAACGCGAAACACCCGGCACAGTGATAGCAAAGTTGCACTCCAGTTCCGTTTCAAATTCCTTGCGCTGCTTTTCATTCATCAGGCTATAGGCAAACAGCTTGGTTTTTTCAGCCGTCAGTTCTTGCTGTCCAAAAGGCTTCATTAAACCCTGATGTTTAATACTCGGTGGAAAGTCGGCGGTAATAAATAAATCTGAACCACCATATTCGACCACTTTGGTCAGCATGTGGTGCATGAATTTTCGTGCTTCTTCTAAGAGCTCTGTTGCAAACATCAAGATCCCCAAACAACCTGCCATGACATTAAATTATTGAAAAAAAGGTTATATATTCAAATGGATATATTGTCTTTTAATTGTGTAGGGATTTATAAGAGGACACAAACAGATTTTATTTATTTTATAAAATTTATCATCTTATTTGTGTGATGTATTTCATGTTAAGTCAATTTACTGGGAAGCACTTTAAGCTTCTAAAATAAAATGCACTTTCACCAAACCTGTTCAGAGAAAGTGCTTTTAAAGCTTTATGCACTGCGTTTTAGACAGCGAAGCGATAAATGCTGAGCAATGCCAAGCAACAACTGTTCAGTTTTTGCCCAGCCCAGACATCCATCAGTAACTGACTGACCATACACCATCTCTGCAGAAATTTTCTGGTTGCCATCCACCAGATGACTTTCCAGCATCACGCCGCGAACATTGGTCTGCAGGCGTTCTGCGACGATTTGCTCCAGCACTTTAGCTTGCAGCATTGGATTTTTCGCACTGTTGCCATGACTACAGTCAATCACCAGTGCTGGCAATTCTGCTGAGTATTTCGCTTTGATTTTCTCGATTTCTGAGCACTGGTAATTCGGCCCACTGTTTGAGCCACGTAAAATCAAATGTGCTTTAGGATTGCCCTGAGAGTTTAAAATACAGGGTAAACCGGACTGACTCATGCCCAGGAATTGATGCGGATGAGAGGCAGACTGGATTGCATCCAGAGCAATCTGGATTGAACCGTCAGTGCCGTTTTTGAAACCGATGCTGTAGGGCATGTGACTTGAGATTTCACGGTGAATTTGCGATTCACTGGTGCGTGCACCAATGGCACCCCACGCCAGTAGATCATCAAAATAAGCAGTTGCCATCGGGCTTAAAATTTCAGATGCAATTGGCAAGCCCATTTCAATAATTTTAAGGTATAAAGCACGGGATTTTTCCAGGCCCAATTGCATATTGGAAGAACCATCGAGGTTCGGATCGTAAAGAAAACCTTTCCAGCCCACGGTCGTGCGTGGTTTTTCGATATAAGCACGCATGACCAGAAAAATTTGATCAGACACCTGGGCTTGTAACTGTTTTAATTTTTCTGCATATTCTAGAGCCGAGGCTTCGTCATGAATGGAACACGGGCCTGTAACCACCATTAAACGATGGTCCTTGCCTTCTAATATATTTTGAATGGTTTGACGTTGTTCAGCGACTTGATGAGCCAATTGCGCAGACAGGGGCAATTGCTGTTTCAGTTGCTGAGGTAAAGTTAAAATGGTTTCAGCGTGATGTTGTTGTGATGTATTTAAGGTATTCATGACTTTAATCCTGGGACTGGCAATCAGTCCAAACTTTTATTTGAGCGTTATGGGTCTAATTAACGAGGTCGAGAGTGTCATGAGCTGACTAAAGTAAGACCAATAAAAGTTGTTAAAATATGAATAGTTAAAGTTTGTCATGGCTGTCTCCAAAGTTTTGTAAAAATGATAAGCATAAAAAAACCTGATCAGGGTTGCCGATCAGGTATAAACTGGTGGGCAACCTGTTCATTGCCCAAACGCATTCAGGCAATTATCTAAACTGCCAGAAATAAAAATATGCGTTTGAAATGATAGGTTGCTTTAACATGTTATGTCTTTCATAAAATGTGAATCTAAAATTAAAATACGCGGTCTCTGCGCATTTGACAAGCATTAAATATAAAAAAATATTTATTAACTTTTCTACTTTTATTTATCAATTTACTGAATAGTGTTGAATATCGATAAAATTGGCAAAACCTGTAAATTTAATATAGGTCTTGCCAATCAAATTCAATACACAGATTAAAAATTAGTGTGTAACGCGATTCCAGGCATCACGTACCGCATATTTCGCCTGTTCCCAGTTTAAACGCGATTGGCCCTTCATCTGTTCCCATTTTACTCTAAGCTCAGGTTCAACATCTTCAAAACGGGTATTGGCATCATAGCTGCCGCGGTTTTCATAACCGACCCGATACGCCGTATCATAATCACGGTCATAATCCAGATCGCTATAGGTGGTACGAGCCTCTGAATAGTATGGTGTATTAATGGAATTATCACGCCAATAAGCTTGTTCTTCTGTTGGGTTCATCGCTTCGCCGACACCCTTACCTGCCAGACCGCCGACCACTGCACCAACAACCCCACCCACAGCTGCACCTACAGGGCCACCTGCTGCACCAATGGCTACACCTGCTGCTGCGCCACCTGCAGCGCCTACACCTGTACCAACAGGGTGTGCGCCCGGTTCACCGGTAATTGGATCGGCATTTAAATCATCACGCACATCTTTAGGAGAGTTTTTTATTACATCACGATCAAAATTATCATTCGACATAGCGCTTATCCTTATTCTTTAAAATGGTTTAATCACGTATTTTGATACGCTCTATTTAATATAAGCATCTCGAATGTAATGACATTAGCAGCTTTGTGTTAGTTCAGTGATTCTCTGTCAGGCTTTCATGCACTAATGTATCCTGAATTAAGTGAAACGCACATAAAAAAGACCGGTATTAAACCAGTCTTTTCAAAATCAAACGCTCACTTATTCAAAATGAATAACGGTACGAATTGATTTGCCTTCATGCATCAGGTCAAAAGCATCATTGATCTGTTCAAGCGGCATGGTATGCGTCACAAAAGGTTCAAGTTGAATTTCACCTTTCATGGATTGTTCTACCATGCTTGGTAATTGTGAACGACCCTTCACTCCACCGAATGCAGTCCCCATCCATTTACGGCCTGTGACTAACTGGAATGGACGGGTGGAAATTTCTTTACCTGCTCCAGCGACTCCAATAATCACCGACTGACCCCAGCCACGGTGCGCACATTCAAGCGCTGAACGCATTACATCAACATTACCGATACATTCAAATGAATGGTCTACGCCCCAACCCGTCATTTCTACAATTACCTGCTGGATTGGCTGATCAAATTCTTTTGGATTTAAGAAATCTGTGGCACCAAACTGTTTTGCCAGTTCAAACTTATCCGGATTGGTGTCTACCACAATAATACGACCTGCTTTGGCCTGACGTGCACCTTGTACCACAGCCAGACCGATACCGCCTAAACCGAATACTGCAACACTGTCGCCTTCTTGGACTTTGGCCGTGTTATGCACCGCACCAATACCAGTGGTTACGCCACAGCCGAGCAGGCAGACATGCTCATGATTGGCTTCAGGATTGATTTTTGCCAGGGAAACTTCAGCAACCACGGTATATTCAGAAAAGGTTGAGCAGCCCATATAATGATAAATCGGCTCACCATTATAAGAAAAACGTGTGGTTCCATCCGGCATGACACCCTTACCTTGAGTTGCACGCACAGCCACACACAAGTTGGTTTTGCCAGATTGACAGAACAAGCATTCGCCACATTCAGCAGTATAAAGCGGAATTACGTGATCGCCCGGTTTCAGACTGGTGACACCTTCACCAACTTCGACCACCACACCTGCGCCTTCATGGCCTAAAATCGCCGGAAATACGCCTTCAGGATCTTCACCAGACAACGTGAATGCATCGGTATGACACACTCCGGTATGGCTAATTTTTACCAATACTTCACCTGCTTTGGGTGGAGCAACATCTACTTCCACGATCTTTAAGGGCTGACCTGGACCAAACGCAACCGCTGCACGTGATTTCATGTAAAACTATCCTTTTTTGCTGATTTACAGATGACTAACAGTAACCTCTTTCTATTCGGAGATTCAACTATTAACATCAGAAGATAAGGAATAAAAAATCCTATAATTAATGGAACATCAATGACTAACCCTTCACCTTTTGTTTGTTTAAACATTTTAACTTTGAGCATGATTCTTTCTGGCTGCGAACTGGCTGCAAATACTGCTGAACAAGCAGAAATCACGCCGGTTCGACCTGCGCACTGGATTGATAATCAAATTTCAAAACAGCAGATGAATGAAGGAAAAACCGCTTTTTTACCGCTCTATGATGGTTTTATGAGTATGGCCGCACGTTTGCACCTGATCAATAAAGCCCAATATCATCTGGATCTGCAATATTACATCTGGAAGGATGATTTTATCGGCAACATAATGCTGGCCCAGCTGTTAAAAGCCGCAGATCGTGGTGTCAAGGTGCGAGTGCAGATTGATGACCAAAATGGCACCCAGCTTGATGATAAACTGCTGGCCTTAAGCCAACACCCAAACTTTGAAGTGCGGATTTTTAATCCTTATAAATTCCGTCATTTACGTGCGCTGGATTATGGCTTTAGAATGAAACAGATTAATCATCGCATGCACAATAAACTGATCATTGCAGACGGTACCGCAGCTGTCACTGGTGGCCGCAATATCAGCAGTGAATACTTTGATGCCAGCGAAAATTTCCAGTTTACCGATGTCGATATTTTCTTTGCAGGTCAACCCGTCGAAAATGCCAATCAGACCTTCATCAATTTCTGGAATGATAAGCTGAGTTATGATGTTCGGCAGATTCTGAATGATTCAGGTCATCCGGAAATGTTAAAAAGGCTAAGAGCTGATTTTGCGCGCGAAGAAGTGGATGAAACTGAATTAAAACGCCGAGTAGGTATTGCCGAAAAACAAGTTGCAGAGCACTTAAAGAAACAACCCATCTACTGGGCACTGGCTTATTTTGTCGCGGATACACCCGCAAAAGCACGTCCTCATGCAAAAAATGGCGATTATATTTACACCCATATGCTTGAACTGATGGGCGAGCCGAAAAATCATCTGGAACTGGTCTCCTCGTATTTTATTCCCACACAAAAAGGCACAGATTATTTAAGTATGCGTGCACAACAGGGTGTCAAAATTAGAATCCTGACCAATTCTTTTCAGGCCAATGATGTAGCTGTGGTACATGCTTATTATCAGCAATATCGTCAGCAGCTCTTGAAAAATGGCATCGAACTCTGGGAGTTTAAACCGTATATAGTCCGGCCAGAACGGACTTGGTATGAAATTATGACTGGTGACATCATCCCGGCCAAAAATAAAAACAGTTCGAGTCTACATGCCAAATTTTTTGATCTGGATGGTATGGTGTTTGTGGGTTCATTTAATTTTGATCCGCGTTCAGCTTATCTGAACACCGAAGTCGGTTTGGTGGTTAAATCGGAAGATTTTCAAAAGGAAATCTCTAATGCGATGAATCAATTTTTACCGCGTGTGGCCTATCAGCTCAAACTAAATGAAAAAGATGAAATAATCTGGTTAGAGCACCAAAAAGATGGCCGTACTATTCAGCATGTACATGACCCTGAAACCACAAAATTTCAGCGTTTTATGATGAATCTGGTGACAAAATTCCCCGGGGAATGGCTAATGTAATGACATTGTAATGACTTTGGTATTACACAACGTACAGAATCTATTTTCCGGGCATGGTAGCGTCAAGTCATCTGGCGCTATCATCGCTTAAAGGGTTTTACAGGCGATTAGCCTTGCTTTAAAATTCAACTTTTCCAATATTTTGCGATTTTTTCGCCCTCTACTCCCATGCAATTTTTTGATTTAAGCCGTCAGTTTAAATTCAGTGATATTCTGACGCCTGTAAAAACTCTCCATGATTTATCTCAGCAAGAATGGTATTTGGCCAAAATTCGGGTAGAACATGATTGTCTGTCTGAATCCGATATTATTCAGGGTCAAGTTGTTCTAAAATCCAGTGAAAATATACAGCTCGAGTTAGAGTGGTTGATTCACGATAGCGGTCATGATTTACAGGTATTATTCAAAGGTGTCGAAACTGAAGCGCTTGAAGAAACCTGCGTGATCTTAAAAGGCGCACAACTAGTCGATGAACAACAGCAATTGCTCTCTGCACAGGCGCTCAGTTTATGGATTGATGGGACGTTATTGCCGATGTTGCCAGAGATCCGTCAGGAAATTAAAACCCGTTTAAACCTGTGGGACTATGTGGAATATGATGGTTAATCGCCGAGTTTTCTATTTTTTAAAGAGCTCATGTGGCTCTTTTTTTATGATGTAAATAGCATTTTAGATTGATTAAATTGCCCTATCTTCAATTTTTTCAGACAATGCCAAGCTAAGTAAGTTGTTATAAAATTTATAAAAAATAATAAGAGAATCAAGACATGATTTCTGATAATGAATGGCATCAGATACGCCAAGTGGTCGCTGATGCACAACGGGCTGCCATGCATTGCTCTATTGCAACAGTCAATTGCAAAGGTTTTCCTAGTATTACTCCGATTGGAACCATATTTCTCAACAAAAAGACCAGTGCGGGTTTCTTTTTTGATACTTATTCCACTACTTTTTCTGAAAATTTACAGCATCAACCCATGGCCTGCATACAGGCCGTCAACAGTAGCAAACTGTTTTGGATTCATTCGTTGCTTAAAGGTAAATTTAAGCGTTATCCAGGAGTACGCTTATATGCAGAAATTGGCCCTTTACGTCCGGCCTCGCCAGAGGAAATACAGCAGGTGGAGTCTCGTATTCGAGCTTTAAAATGGACCAAAGGTAGCCAGTTAATCTGGTCCAGCTTTCATCATGTCCGGGAGATTAAAATCAATAGCTATCGCTGGGTCAAATATCCAAATATGTGAATGAATAAAGCTACTAACTTACAAATAGTAAGTTTATTTCTTATCTACAACCTAAAACCTCTTTAACCATTTTTTATCTGATTATTAGATTAAATATTAAACCAAACCCACATGCTCAAACATCATCCGGTAACTTTCGGCTTTTTTCTCCAGAGAAACCGGATAAGCTCGAGATGAAGATGGCATTCGATATAAATGCAGTTCGCGTCCTTCCAGGTTGGTTTGCGTCGGCTCTCCAATTTTGGGCTTTTCTGCATCTTCAGGCATAGACAGCATCATGGTATCGGTGGCTTTATCACCGGTGGTCATAATGTAGGTACATTCTGGGATCTGTAGCAATAAATCCTTTAAATTGGTCGGTACCACAATTTCCAGAAACTTATCTGAAGCATTGCCCGTCAGCCGTCTGATCTGAGAGGCACTATCAAAAATCGCAATTCCAGTCTCCAATAGAAATTCACGGATCAATGATTCCTGAAATTTTTTATTCTCAATATCCAGAAAGTAATCTTTATTTTGAAAGAAAATTAAACCAAAAATCCGCCACATATCGTTTTGATAATTTGGATAATAAAAATTCATTTTCCAGCGAGTTGCTGGTGGTGGAAAACTACCCAACATCAGTAATTTGGCATTTGGCGGTAAAAAAGGCGGTAATGGATGCGTTTCAATATCAGACATAGAATTCCTTAAATTGAGAACTTTCAACTATTTTAGAGTGTCTGCCGAATCTTGCTAGCCACTTCTTGTCCCCAAAGTGTATAAACTTCCTTACTCGGATGAAAACCATCTGCAGCCATTTCTAAATTCATGGCACGATATTTTTCAATATCATATTCAATCCATTGCATGCTGTCTTGGCTTGCTACGAATTTCGCCAGTTGCTGATTCATTTTTTTGGCATATTGTCCAAATAACCAGGCCAAAGGATTTGGTAATGCCGGGAACATATTCATGGGTGGCACACCTGCTGCAATGACCAATTCAGGACTGAATTTTTGCTGAATCATAGCATATAGTTTTTTCTGTTTTTGAATCCAGATATCAGCCGGCATGAGCTTGGTTACATCATTTACACCAACTGAGCTAATGACCACATCAAAATGTTCTGTCTCCAGTTGTTCTATGGCACGAATCACTTTAGCTGTGCTATCCCCTGTTTTTGCATGCAATTTCCATTGAATTTTAAAGTTATGCTGCAAATCTTTTAAAATGGCGCCCAGCAATGCATCATCCTGATGCTCTACCCCAACGCCGGCAGCCGCAGAATCGCCGACAATCAGTATAGAAAGCGGCTGGCCTTGACCGCACGTTCCTTCACGTTCACCCTCCGGTTCTGGGAGTTGCACAGTGTTTTTTTTGACGCGATTGCCCTGAATTACCAATGCTGGAATTAATGCAAGAGTCGATATTTTCAGCCACATAAATCTATACTTTAAATATAAAACAATGAATTAGAACTTTATTGTAACCTGTCATGCTATGAATTTTGATAAAACATCATGTAAATAATTGAATAAATATATAAAAATAATTGAAAGACAAATCTGTGTTTATAATTGATAATAATTATCATTACTATTTTTTAAAATTAATTGGGGATGATTTGAACTACTTATACTTAAGCACACTCTTACTAAGCGCACTATCATTACATAGTTTGACAGATTCACCTTCTTCAATAGAGCAAGCACCCTATGCTGCAGCGTGTGAAGCAGTTCAACCCAAAAGCGACCTGTTAAAAAGTTTACAGCAGCAATTAAAGCAGTCTCCTGAAAACCGAGCGGGATTAATCCAACAATTCTGGGAAAAAGTGCAAAATCAAACTACACCGATTATTGAGCCACTTGATCAGGATCATGTTCGACTGATTTTTTTATGGAAAGCAGCCAAACATAATGTGCGTCTGGTCGGTGGCCCGAGTAATGATCATGAATGGTTGACTCGCCTGCCCGATACCGATATCTGGTTTAAGGAAAATATTGTGAACCGTCGCTATATCGGCAGTTATAGTTTTGCAGTGGATTTACCAAATTTGGACGGTTATCTATCGAATTACTGTGCACATTTAAACCCAGAACTCAAAGAACCCCAGGCGCAGCGCCGTGCTGTATTGCAGGTATTACAACTTGATCCATTGAATCCAAAACGCTGGCTTAAAGAAAATACTGCCTCTAAACTGAGGAATGAAAATATTATCGCCCTGGATCAAGCCCCTCCCTTTATCGATCCTAAACGCTATCCAGATCATCCGCAGCCTGAACTAAAACGTTATCAGCTATCCAGCCAGTTTTTAAAAAATCAACGTCGTGTTGAAATCTATCAATCTAAAAAAACTGCACAACAATCTTATATCACGGCTATTTTCTTTGATGGAAATGAATATGCCCATTTGGTTGATGTGCCAAAAGTGCTGGATATTCTGGTGGAACAAGGCAAACTTCCACCGATTCAAGCGGTTTTTTTACATGCACCGAATAGTGAACTTCGTCCTAAAGAGCTGACACCAAACCCGAAATTTTCAGGTTTTTTTAATCAGGAATTTTTGCCTTGGCTCGATCAGAAAATTGTACGTGATAAGCAAAAAACAGTTCTTCTCGGTTCCAGTTTGGGAGGGCTGAGTGCCGCTTATCTTGCCTTGGAAAATCCACAGCACATTAGTCATGCTGTGCCTTTATCCGGCTCGTTCTGGTGGTCACCTGAACCACACTCAAAAATCAATGGTATGAATCAATTGATTCATAACTTAAAGAATCAGCCTCAACAGTATTTTCATATTTCAGCGAATCGTTATGAATCCTCGCGTACCAACAATGACTTAAGTATTCTGGAAACGTCACCCATCGTGGCACAAGCTTTAAAATCCAAAGGGCATGAGGTCAGATATCAGGTTTATGAAGGCGCACATTCCTATGCAATTTGGCAGGTGATATTACAAGATGCTTTGCTGCACTTCTTTGAAAATTCCAAAGAATAGATAAAAAAATCCTGCATTTGCAGGATTTTTTTAATTCAGTTTTATTTTGTTTGAATATCATTCCAGCGGTTTAAACGTTTAAATGTGCCTAGGTCATTAAAACGTACGCCCACTTCTTTCATCACTTTATGCGCCGTTTTCGAGGTCATTTGACGAATATAAAAAGGCTCTTTAACGACAAAGTGATGAATCGCATGCGTGGCCCCAAAGTTGCAGCAGAACAACTGAAATGGCATCATCCACCAAGGCGTCAGTACTTGTGTTTGCTTGATGACATCCCTCGGATCAATATCGCCGTAATAATGCATATTCGAGCTGACAAATTGCAGGCTAAATGAACGGATAAAATTGGGAATCAGCCAGATGACTGCAATAAAATTAATGATTGGCATTGCTTCGATTACGACTTGCGACCAGCGCATCTCATAGCCAAATAAAGGCACGATTGCATTTGAAACATGGAACACGACAAATAAATAGAACAAGCCATAATAAAGAATGCTTAATGGCACAAAGCCCAATAGCTGGGAAATCATGGCAATTTTACGTTCTTTTTCAGGCTGTTTTTCCAGAAAAAGATGGATCATTTTAAACATCTGGAAAGGACGCAGATAAACCGACATCAATTGATCACTGATGATCAAAATCCGGCGAATTCCCCAGGGCATACCATTGCTGATTCCACGTTCTTCCAGATCATGTTCAGTTCCAGAATATTTATGATGATGCAGGTGTAAACGACGACGTGCCCACGGACTAATGGTATTTGGACGTGCCAACCACACCAAAGCCAGCATCAAGTGATGTGCCCAGGGCGTTTTTTTGAAATACATATAATGAATTAAGTCATGCTCTAATTCATGTGTTAATGAAGCAAAAATTGCAATTAAAGGAATCGTCAGCCATACAGAAAGATAGCCATAGGCATAGGCCAATGCGCATAAAACCATACCGATCCAGGCAAAACCGAGAATACTGGCACCAATAAAATTTTGATGTTTCAATATTGGATAACGGTTACGTAAATCTTCACCTGCCTGTGTCACCACAGTTCTAACTTTGGAGATACGCTGCTGGTCTGTCATCTCTGAAGATGTAGACATATAGAGAACCTTTAATTTCTGGACAGTTGCACATTAAAGGAAATTAAAAAAAAGAGAAGTGATCTTTTGACTGTCCGAGCGAGTATGTCCAAGTTTTGGACAATTTTGGCACTTTTTCTAAGATGAATAAAAATACAGGGAGGTCATGCGTAATTTTTTATGAGATTCAGTCTCTAAAAAATCTGTTTTTTAACAGCAATTTATCTCTATATTAATTAAACTTGGTTTGCCTTGAAATAATAAATATTTCATTATTAAAAGCTTATCAAACTACCTGATCCTGATTAATCGAATTAACGAGCTTTGTTTTCTTTACACAGGATATTGCATGTATTTGGCACATTTTTATCTGCAACTTTGCTGACGCCAGCATTAGCGTTGACTTTGCAAAGCAATTTTTTCAAGTGAAATTACCAGCAAAAAAAGTTCTGAAGTTCTAGAAAA
This sequence comes from Acinetobacter sp. YH18001, assembly GCF_013416975.1. Taxonomy (NCBI): domain Bacteria; kingdom Pseudomonadati; phylum Pseudomonadota; class Gammaproteobacteria; order Moraxellales; family Moraxellaceae; genus Acinetobacter; species Acinetobacter sp. YH18001. The sequence continues at coordinate 58,386 of NZ_VPEU01000013.1, forward strand.
GTAAAAAGCCCCTTATGGAGCTTTTAGATTTTAAACCTTAGCCTAATTTATTCACCAATTTCAGCGGCAATATTTTCATCGCCAGACCCAATGGCAGCCATGGCCATTTTGGCACATAAGCCTTTACTGGCGCTTTTTCAATTTCAGCAGCAAGTAAACGCGATCCGGTTTTTTCATCCACTTCAAATGGCAGTTTCTTGGCGCCTTCATTAAGTTCGGTACGAATATAGCCCGGGAAAATTGTGGTGACTTTGATTGGCGTATCAATCAGTTCGGCACGAATCCCTTCGGCCAGATGTGCAACACCTGCTTTACTTGCACCATAAGCGGTTAAATGTTTAGGCATACCGCGCATGGCACTCATTGAAGAAATCATGACCAGATGGCCTGAATTTTGCGCCCGGAAAATCTCTACTGCTGCTTCACATTGCGCCAAGGCCGAAATAAAATTGGTTTCAACTGTGGCCTTATTAATGGCAAAGTTTCCCTTGCCAATACGACGGCCTTCACCAACTCCGGCATTGACAATCACCCGGTCAATCGTGCCAAAATCTTGTTTAAAAGCACGAAATACGTCAAAGACCTGATCATAATTAGTGACATCTAAAGTTTTAGCAATTACTTGAATGCCGTATTGACTCTCCAACTCTTGTTTAAGTATTTCCAAACGATCCAGGCGACGCGCGCAGATGGCCAGGTTATAGCCTTTCTGAGCAAATTCGCGTGCCATACCTGCACCAATTCCTGAACTTGCACCAGTAATTAAAATTGTTTTTGCCATGTGTTTTACCTTATTCCTTTATTTTTCTAAGCGATCAGATTTGCGGTACAGATTTAAATCCAGGTCAATAAATCCGGACGTTGCGCTTTAATATAATGATGTTCATTTAGGCTTAATAGCTGGGGTTGGTTGCCTACCAGACGTAGCGTGGTCATGCTGGTATTGGTAATTGCCCAGTTTAGAGCAAAGGTTTTATTCGGAGACAAACCGAGAATTTTGCCCGCAGCAACCGAAATGACCCCGCCCGACGTAAACACTACAGCATAGCGCGGTTTCTTTTCAGCCAGATCATCACACAAATGCTGCAATGCCGTTTCCACCCGCTGTTTGAAATCCGGCCAGGATTCTTCATATTCATGGTGATAGTCACCGCCAGTCCAGCGCTCAATTGCACCTTCAAAAATTTTACTTAAATAGGCGCGTGGATTGGCATGCTGCGATACATCTTCTTTCAACAGTTCAGGTTGATTAAAGCGTGGCTCATATTGAGCAAAGACTTGTTGATGATTAAATTCGTTCCAGGCTGAATCTGTAACTGGCTTACTTTCAGGAAAACATTCAGCCAAGGCCAATTGCGCCGTTTGTTGATGACGCTGCATGGAGCCTGCCACCACATAAGGTGCTTCTTTTAAAATTTCATCAAAATAGCGGCCCAATAATTTGGCTTGTAATTCACCATTTGGAGAAAGTTTGTCATAGCTTTCTGCACCGAAAGACGCCTGTCCGTGGCGGATTAAATAAATCGTCGTCATTTCGGCATCAACTCCTTAAATTTGGTCATATATTTCTGTGCAATATCATTGGCCTCAATTTTCTGGCGGCCAATTAGTTTTAAGGCACGAATATGTAAGGCATGAATCACAATCCAGAAATCTTTAAACGCAGGATTATTGGTCTGTTTATGATAATAGCGATAATAAATTTGCTGCGCGATCACCGCTAAACGGAAAATTCCAAAGACTTCATAGAAGGTCCAGTTTTCAGGAGTTAATCCGGTTTTTTCCAGATAATAATCCACCACTTCTTTACGGCTAAACATACCTTTTAAATTGGTGGGTTGACGACGTGTGGCTTTAAAAATTGCATTATCCGTATCTTCAACCCAGTAAGCCAAAGCTGAACCCAGATCCATCAATGGATCACCGAGTGTCGCCATTTCCCAATCCAGAACGCCAATGACTTGAGTAGGATCGTTTGGATCTAAAATGACATTATCAAAACGCCAGTCATTGTGAATCAGACAGATTTTAGCATCCGCCGGGGTATTGTCTTTAAGCCACTGACGGACATACCTGAAAGACGGCACATTCAAGGTCTTGGCTTTGGCATAACGTGCATCCCAACCATCTACCTGACGATGACAATAGCCCTCGCCTTTGCCTAATTTCTCCAGTTCAGTACCCACATAAGGCACCTGATGCAACTCAATCAGCTTATCAATGACGTTAATACACAGTTCACGTACTTGGGCTTCATTAAAATTCAGCTCTCTGGGTAAATTGGCGCGTGGAATAATGCCTTCAATGCGTTTCATCACATAGAAGTCGCAGCCAATCACGGATTCATCCTGACAAAGTGCCACCATCTCTGGTAATACCGGATAAAACTCGGAAAGTGCGTGCTGAACCTTAAATTCACGGGCCATGTCGTGGGCAGATTTGGCTTTGGTACCTTTGGGTGGACGACGCAGGATTAAATCGGCATTGTCATATTTCAGACGATAAGTCCAGTTCGATGCGCCACCCGAATATTGAGTAACTTCGACCGGGCCTTCAAGTTGAACTCCCTGCCCAATCAGCCAGTTTCCTACAGCCTGAACATCCAGTTCCTCACCTGCACGAACCGATCCACCGACATCAATAACTGCCATAATTTTTCCTTCAATTCTTTTTCAAATGTCTTCAAACTTTATATCGTGTTTAAGCTTATTTTTTATGGCGTGTACTGTAACCACGTTTAGTCAGTTCCAGTTTTGCGATCATACCTTTATGCACTTCATCTGGTCCATCCGCCAAACGTAGGGCACGTGCCTGAGCAAAGAATCCGGTGAGTGGCGTATCACGGGAGACACCAGCACCACCGTGAATTTGTATGGCCATGTCTACTACTTTTTCTAATACACTTGGCGCAACCACTTTAATGGCCGAGATTTCAGTCAAAGCCGCCATATTCCCTAAAGTATCCATTTTATAGGCTGCATACAAGGTTAAAAGACGTGCTTGATCAATCGCGACCCGTGCTTCAGCAACACGTTCCAGATTGCCTCCCAGTTTTAAAATTTCTTTACCAAAGGCAGTCCGGCTCATACCGCGGTCAATCATCAGCTCCAAAGATTTTTCCGCAGCGCCGATACAACGCATACAGTGGTGAATACGGCCTGGCCCGAGACGACCTTGAGCAATTTCAAAGCCTTGACCGGCACCACCAATAAAACTGGCAACTGGAACGCGGACATTTTCAAAACTGACTTCACCATGACCATGCGGTGCATCATAGTCGCCAAATACCGGTAACATTCTTTCGATTTTCACACCCGCCGTATCGACAGGAACCAGAACCATGGAATGCTGATGATGACGGTCTTTGCTTTCATCTGGCGTATGCGCCATAAAAATAATGACTTTGGCATTAGGATCGCCCAGACCTGATGACCACCATTTACGGCCATTCAGAACAATTTCATCGCCTTCGATGACCGCCGTTGCTTGCATATTGGTCGCGTCACTAGAAGCCACCGCCGGTTCAGTCATACAAAATACAGAACGGATTTTGCCTTCAAGTAATGGCAAAAGCCATTGCTGTTTCTGTTCTTCAGAGCCATAACGCCAGAGGACTTCCATATTGCCGCTGTCTGGCGCATTACAGTTAAATACGGTCGGTGCAATCAGGCTACGGCCCGAAAGCTCGGCAATATGAGCATATTCATTGACTGATAAACCTTGGCCCAGTTCAGGACATGGCAGAAACATATTCCACAGCCCTGCTGCTTTGGCTTTGGCTTTTAAAGTTTCCAGTTCAGTCGGCCATTGCCATTTGGTCCAGTCACTGCCTTGATTTAACTCATGCACTTGCTGCCAAAAATCGGCTTCAACAGCTTCGATTTCATCTTTAATAAATTTTTTAGTTCGTTCAACATAGTCTTGCGCGCGTGCGGATAACTCAAACATGGCTATTTCCCTCTGGATATTTTGTATTCTGCTTTACAAGACCTTAACTTAAAAACTATTATGAATAAAATGATTTTAATCCATAGCTCATCATGCATAGCATTCATAATAAAACACTGATGGATATGAGTGTTTTCCATCGTATAGATATCAATTTATATCCACTTTTTGTCGCTATTTTTGAACAGAACAGTATTTCTAAAGCAGCACAGCGATTATGTATCACCCAATCTGCTGCTAGTCACGCTTTGCAGCGGCTCAGAAATCAGTTGCAGGATGATCTGTTCGTACGTTTTGGTGCAAAAATGCAACCCACGCCGTTTGCTGAACAGATTTATCCCGCCATTAAAAATGCCCTGATGACGATTCAAAGTATTTCTATTCAGCATCAAAAATTTCAACCAAATATGGTGCAAAGTTTAAAAATTGCCGTACATGATGAAATTGAACCAATGATTTTTCCAAAGTTGGTGGCACATTTTCAGAAAATGAATCTGGATATTCAGTTTAGTAGCATCAAACTGGATCGTAAAAATATCAGTGCTGACCTGGCGGCGCAGCAGGTCGATTTTGTCATGGATCTTGAGCAAAAACTGGGAGATAAAATTCAGTTTGAACCCTTAGTACAAGATGAATTTGTAGTCTGTACGCAGCAAAATAAAATTTCAGAACAATCCTATCTTTCCTCCCCACATATAGGCGTATCATCTCGCCGTACAGGTATCTTAATTGAAGATCTGTATTTGAGCCGTAAGCAGCTTTCAAGACAGATTTTTTTACGCTGTCAGCATTATTCAACTGCGTTGCAAATTTTGGAGCAATATCCCCAAGCGATGTTGACTATGCCACGCAATATCTTAGAACATTTACAGATAGCCAAAATTCTGAATTTTTTTGAAGTGCCTGTGCAACTGCCTAAGATTAATATGGGAATGTATTGGCACAAAGATTTACAGGAAAATAAGAGACATCAATTTTTGCGAAGCGAAATTAATAACATTTTTACTTAGGCTATTTTAAGTAGATATGAATTTTGCTTAGGCTATTCTAATGGTTGGTATTGTAGCCTGAAATGTCAGGCTCAACCTAAATTGCTTAGGCTATTTATAAATACAAAATGAAACACTGACTGTTTAGCTTTTGAACTCTAGTGCTTGGGGCTTTCCTCTACAATCATGCATCTGCTTGCTGTTGTTCTTCTACAGCTTCTTTTGATGATCTGGATTTTAGCTTGTTGCCTCTTTCTCCCACCTGGCAAATTGTGCTGGGTTTATTTGCCTTATGCTTTTCCTATTATTTGCTGCACAAACTCACCATTTACCTCAAGGATATATTTCGTCCCTTTAAAAAAGGACAGAAATACTGGTGTCGTGTTAAGGCGGTTAGCGATGGGGATACCCTCACCTGCTACCGTTTCAATATTAGACGTTCTGAAACCAGACTACGTTTTGCCTATGTGGATGCGCCAGAATCCAGCCAAAGCTATGGCAAAGAGTCACAGCGTCTAGTTAAAAGCATGGTGAAAAACAAAATAGTTCGCGTGAAAATTACAGATATTGACCGTTATGGTCGCTGCGTCGGCGTCGTTTACCGCTATCGTAAAAATATCAATGAAGAAATCGTGAAACGCGGCGCAGCATGGGTCTACGAAGATTATATTAAAGATAAAAACCATTTACGCTATATGCTGGACTTGCAAAACAAAGCCAAAAAACAGAAAAAAGGACTCTGGAAAAGTAGCCGACCTGTACGCCCAAGTGTGTATCGAAAACAGGTAAAATCCTAATCTTTGCTGATTTCTCTTCGCTATTAAAAAGTGATCCGGCTCGCCAGATCACTTTTTAATTTTTAAATTAATACGCCAGATGGACAAAAAACCTGAATGCGCCTGCAATTAAAGCCAGAGTAACGAAGCCTAAAATCCATAGGCCCACAAACCATAATATCTGCTTCCCTTTCATTGTTGCTCCTTAATGATAGCCATCATCCCCGACCCGCACTTTATGGCGGAATACCCAGTACGACACGCCGGTATAAATCAGAATGATTGGAATAAGTAATAAAGCACCAATTAAGGTAAATAATTGACTACTTTCTGGCGCTGCCGCCTCCCAGATGGTCACTGACGGTGGAATGATATAAGGCCAGAGACTGATCAGAAATCCGGTATAGGCCAGAAAAACCAGCACCAGCATGTACATGAATGGGCTAAGTTCCTTACGTTGTTTGCAGGCACGTAAAGCCAGCCAGGTAAATAACAGGACTAAGATCGGCACGGGCATGAGATACATAAATTGTGGCTGACTAAACCAGCGTTCCGCAATCTGCGGATGAGTCAGCGGCGTATAAATACTGACAGCGCCCAGGATAATCAATAAGGCGATAATCATTTTTGGCATCAGCTGATACATACGGTCTTGTAACTGATCGGCCGTTCTAAAAATCAGCCAGCCACAGCCTAAGGCAGCATACAGCACCATGACACTCAGACCGGTAAACAGGCTAAATGGTGTCAACCAGTCCAGCCCGCCGCCCGCATAAATGCCATTTCGGGTTTCAATTCCCTGAATATAAGCGCCTAAAATCACCCCTTGCAGGAAGCTGGTCAGCGCAGAACCACCAATAAAGGCTTTGTCCCACCAATGTTTACTGCGATTGGCCTTAAAACGGAATTCAAAAGCAACACCACGGAAGATCAGCGCAATCACCATCAGGATGATCGGCATATACAGTGCAGATAATACGGTGGAATAGACCAGCGGAAATGCTGCAAATAAACCTGCGCCACCCAATACCATCCAGGTTTCATTGCCATCCCAGACAGGCGCAACAGTATTCATCATCACATCACGGTCATCCTGATGCGGAAAAAACGGAAATAGAATGCCAATGCCCAGATCAAAACCATCCAGAATGACATAGATCAGGACACCAACGGCGATGATCACCACCCAAATCAATGACAAATCAATCATTTTTTATTCTCCTGATCTGCATTATCGGCCCCATCCTCAATACTCTCGCGAATACTGCTCAATGGCCGGCGAGATGCCTGAATCACATCACTATCAATTTCATGTGAGGGTGTAGAATGAATAAATTCCGGGCCTTTGTGCATGAGTCGTAACATATAATAAATACCGGCGCCAAAGACCACACAGTAGACCACGACAAAGATAATCAGGGTCAAGCCTACCTGCTCTGCCGATACCGGCGATAGGGCGTCTTTGGTACGCATGATGCCATACACCACCCAGGGTTGACGGCCAACCTCCGTCGTAAACCACCCCGCCAGCATGGCAATAAAACCGGAAGGCCCCATAATCAGGGCAAACCGATGTAATCCTCGGGATTCATAAAAGCGGCCTTTTTTACGTGACCATGCTCCCCAGATTGCCAGCAGTAGCATCAACATTCCTAGCCCGACCATGATCCGAAAACTCCAGAACACGATTGCCGAATTAGGACGGTCTTCAGGTGCAAAATCCTTTAAGCCGGTGACAGTACCGTCCATGGAATGTGTCAGGATCAAGCTGCCCAGATTAGGAATGGCGATGGCATATTTGGTTTCCTCAGCCTGCATATCTGGCAGTCCAAACAGATATAAAGGCATGCCGCCATCATGATTGGTTTCCCAATGACCTTCCATTGCCGCCAGTTTGGCGGGTTGATGTTCAAGCGTATTTAGACCATGTACATCACCCACCAAAACCTGTAGCGGCGCAAGTGCCAGAATCAGCCACATTGCCATGGAAAATGAAGTTTTGACCAAGGCATCACGACGGCCCTGAATAAGATGCCAGGCTGCTGTGGCTGCCACCAGCAATGCAGAAACCAAAAAGGCAGCAATCGCCATATGCGCCAAACGGTAGGGAAATGACGGGTTAAATACGATGGCGATCCAGTCTTTGGGGACAAACAGACCATTTTCGATGGCAAAACCTTGAGGCGTTTGCATCCAGCTATTGGAGGATAAAATCCAGAACATCGAGATACAGGTGCCTACCGCGACCATCAAGGTCGAGAAAAAGTGTGCACGTGGCCCCACCCGTCCCCAGCCGAAGAGCATAATTCCCAAAAAGCCCGCTTCCAGAAAAAAGGCGGTAAGAACTTCATAGGCCAGTAATGGGCCAGTCACGCCACCTGCAATCCGGGAGAATTCACTCCAGTTGGTGCCGAACTGATAGCTCATGACCACGCCAGAGACCACGCCCATCCCAAATGCTACAGCGAAGATTTTCACCCAAAACTTAAACAGATCCCGATAAATCGGGTCTTGGGTTTTGAGCCAGCGCCATTCCAGAATCGCCAAAAAGCTGGCCAATCCGATTGAGATTGCAGGAAAAATAATATGAAAAGAGACAGTAAAGGCGAATTGTATTCGCGCTAACTCTAATGCGGTTAAACCCAGGGTCATACATTTCACCTATATATAATTATTTGTAGGAGCCTTGCTTAGATTTATTAGTGAAGTGTTTTTTCTTGGTCTTAGCTTAGGCTTAATTTGGCTTGGCAATATGTAGACTTTTGTCGGTTATTTTTTACTCAAGTTAACAATGTGTAAGCGCTATTTAATTAGGGCGTGTCCTCATTTGAAAAATTGGTTTTAAATACTTAAAATCCTCCTTTAAGCTCTTTTGATTTCTATATTTTTTCAATGGCACGTACTCTTCTCACCGATGATATCTGGCAGCAAATTCAAG
>NZ_VPEU01000014.1:0-61708 GCF_013416975.1 Acinetobacter sp. YH18001
GACTGGATTGATGATTCTGTACAAACGGCTGAAGCGCACACCATAAAATTACGCCAGCATATTCATCAATATCCTGAGCTGGGGAATATGGAATTTAAAACCTCGGAACTGGTTCAAAAAGAATTAAGATGAAAAGTCGTACATTATGCTGTTTCTTCGTATCAGGTTTTATTTCTTTTTATTAGCAATAGTTAATTTACCTATAAAAAATAATTATAAATTCTCATTTTTATATGAAGATTAATCTATATTTTAATTCAAAAAAAATATTAATCTTTTACTCGACACAAAATGAAACAGGGATCTTGAAATTAAATTATCTTGATTTTCAGTCAAAATAAACCAGTTCTCTGTGTGAAATTGTTATTGTTGAATGGTTCAAGCACTTGGGTTTTAAGCCATTTTTTAAATCAAAGACCAACTTTATGACTAAATCCATTGCTATCACTTAGGCGATTTATGCTCAGCTAAAAGAATGCGAAATTTCATTATTCAAGTCATTTTGCTGATAAATTGTTTTTTCAGCTGGCGAAGAATTAAATTTTCCTATCCCCCGTTCTGTTTGTTTAGTTTATAGTCATTGCAAACTCAATAAGGATATTCGACTGGACCCCATAATGGATCAAAATCTTGTTCATGCTGTAGATCACACCATCACTTCTCGCCATTCGGTGCGCGCTTTTTTAAATACGCCGGTCAGTACAGACATCTTGAAACAGATTTTAACTGTGGCCAGCCGCGCACCTTCGGGCACCAATACCCAACCTTGGAAAGTCTATGTGGTGACAGGTAAAAAACGCGATGAACTGGTAGAACGCGTCTGTCAGGCCCAAATGCAAATCTATGCCAATCCCGAGCTGGCGGAACAATACCAAGAAACCTTTGCCTATTATCCTGAACAATGGCTCTCGCCGTTTATTGAACGTCGTCGTGAAAATGGTTGGGGCTTATATGGTTTGCTAAATATTCAAAAAGGCGAAAAAGAAAAAATGGCACGGCAGCAGCTGCGTAATTTTGAATTATTTGATGCACCGGTGGGACTGTTTTTTACCGTCCATCGCTCTTTGGCCATTGGTTCGAAAATGGATATTTCGATGATGATCCAGAATGTCATGATTGCAGCAAAAGCCCGCGGTCTGGACACTTGCCCGCAGGCCGCCTGGAATCATTTCCATCCCATCGTACTCGATCTGGTCGGTGCACCTGAACATGAAGAACTGGTCTGTGGCATGGCCTTGGGCTATGCCGATCCAGAGCAGATCATTAACAGCTTTATTACGCCGCGTGTCCCGGTAGAAGAATTCGCTGTATTTATTGATGAGTGATTGAATCAAGGCTGAGTCTATCGACTTGGCCTTATTTTCAGATCTTTAGATTTTATCTGGCCAGAGCCAGATCAGGCATTTATTCATGTTTGAATACTGGCAGCTCAAGTTGACAAATTGCCCAGACGGCAATACAAACAAAAACCAGCATAATCAATGCCATATTTAATAAAGCATTCCAAACCAGAAAATTTAGTAAAAGCCCGCCCAATAAGCCACAGACAAATTGCATACTGCCCATAATCGCGCTAGCAGTTCCTGCACGTGCACCCTGCTTCGCCATAGCCAATGCCATAGCATTCGGGCCAGTAAAACCGATCGACGCCACCACGACAAACATGCCCAGCAAGACCAATGCAATAGAATCTACATCCAGATAGCCAAGCAATACTAAAACGAAAACACCCACTAACTGTAGAACAATGCCGATTTTAAGGCGTTGCAATATCGAGAAACGCCCAGCCAGACGTTTATTCAAGGTCGAAAATAACATGATCCCGACAGCATTGGCACCAAAGGCATAGGCAAACTGCTGCTCAGTCAGTTGATAACGATCCATCAAAATGGCCGAAGATGCACTGATATAACAGAACATCACCGCACTGGAAAAACAGCCGGCATAAAGCGGATGTCGAAAGCTTTGATCCTGAAAAATGCTACGGTACAAACTTAGAACCTGTTGAACGTTCAGCTTGAGACGGCGTTCTGGTTCCAGAGTTTCTTTAAAGAGAAAATGTACACAGGCCAGACTCAGCAGACCGCAGCCCATCAACACCAAAAAAATCACATTCCACTCATAAAACATCAACACCCAGGCCCCCAGACTCGGCGCGAGAATGGGGGCAATCGCGGTCACAATCATCATGCTGGCAAAAGCCTGAGCTGCTGAATGCATATCCAGACGATCACGAATGGCCGCACGGGCCATGACCACCCCGACACAACCACCCAAAGCCTGCAGAATCCGTGCAGCGATCAGACTCCATTCATCCTGCGCAAACACACACAGCAGACTTGCCACAATGTATAAACACAGCCCAAAATACAGCGGTGGTTTACGCCCAATCCGGTCACTGATCGGCCCATAAATCAGTTGCCCCACAGCCAGACCGAAGAAGTAAGCCGGCAAGCTATTCGAGACCATTTGGGTACTGACGCCAAAATCTGCTGCCATCGCCGGCAAGGCAGAAAGATACATATCAATGGATAAAGGTCCGAGCGCACTCAGTGCCGCTAGCAAAACAATCCAGGACATGGCATAAGGTGGTTGTACGATTTTATTCGATGGCATAAGCATGAAGATTTAAAGCGCTAATATGCAGACAAGTTAACACAGTGCATAGTATGATTTAGCTTGAAATGAAATTTTATAAACCTACTATTTTTCATTGGCATATTCAGATTCATCTGTAAGACTGCAGTATAAAGGACGACTTTTGAAATCTTGGCTCACTCGTCTCAAGCAAACCACCTATAATACGACCTTGATGTATAACCTGCGTATGATGACGGCATTTGCAGGTACCGCCTTTGTTCCCTATTTTATGGGGCAACAATTGATGACGATTCCTCTGACTTTAGGTGTGGTCGCAGCCGGTTTAAGCGATATTGATGACCGCTTTTCGGTGCGTATTCTGAATCTGCTATATACCTACATGGGTTTCTTTATTACTGCGGTTGGCGTTTATCTGCTCTATCCTTATCCGCCGCTGTTCGCCTTGGCCTTGATTGTTTCTTGTATTGGCCTGATTCTGCTTGGCTCCCTTGGCAGGCGCTATGCCACAATTTCTTATGGCTGTCTGGTGGTTTCCGTCTATGCCATGCTGGGTGTCGAACTGTTCGATGAATGGTATAAGCAGGCCGGCTTGCTGGTCATCGGTGCGATGTGGTACGGCATTCTGTCGACGCTCAGCTTCCTGGTCTTCCCTGCCCGGTTGGCACAAGACAAGCTTGCCACCTCTTATGCTTCGCTTGGTGACTTTTTATATGCCAAGTCCAATCTGTTTGATGTGGACATGACCCCGACCAGTTATCAGCAGAGCATGATTGATCTTTCTCTTGAAAATGGCAAACTGATTGCCATTTTTAACGAAATGAAAACGGCGCTCTTGACCCGTCTAAAAGGCGACCGTGGGCAAAAAGATACCCGTCGCAGTCTGCAATATTATTTTGTGGCGCAGGATATTCATGAACGTGCCGATTCAGCCCATATTGATTATCAGAAACTGGCCAAGATTTTCCAGCACAGCGACATCCTGTTCCGCTTTCAGCGCATCATGTCGATTCAGGGCAAAGCCTGCAAGGACCTGAGTGAAAGTTTGCTGCTGCGCAAGCCTTATGTACATAACAAACGCTTCAAGCATGCTTTTGACAATCTTCGGCTGTCTCTGGAGAAATTACGTCAGGATCAGCATTATGATCAGGTCTGGATTAATGCTTTATTTTCACTATTTCAGAACCTGAAATCGATTGATGCCCAGTTACGTAACCTGGAAACCGAGCAAAGTATCAAAGCTGAGCGTTTTAAACATATTGAAAACCAGCTCAGAGATGATGACCTGAAAGGCTGGGACGACATCAAGGTTCGAATTAAACAGCATCTCACTCCAGAATCGGTGCTGTTCCGGCATGCCATCCGCCTGTCGATTGTGCTGCTGATCAGCTATATCTTTGTACAGGTCAGCAATATTGAATATGGTTACTGGATTTTATTAACTGCACTGTTTGTCAGCCAGCCAAACTTTAACGCCACCAAGCGGCGTTTACGTCTGCGGATTGTCGGTACCTTGGTCGGTATTATTTTCGGTTATGCCATTTTATATTTTGTACCTTCTGTCGAAGGACAATTATTACTGCTGGTGTTCAGCGGGATCTTGTTCTTTGAATTGCGTAGTAAACAGTATGCCCAAGCCACGGCCTTTATCACGATTCTTGCGTTGATCAACTTCAATCTGGATGGTATGGGCTTTGCTGCGGCTATCCCGCGGATGATTGATACCCTGATTGGCTGTGCCATTGCCTGGTTCGGGGTCAGCTTTATTTTCCCGGACTGGAAGTTCCGACGTTTGCCGCGCAGTATCAAACGCAGCTTGCAGGCAGAAGCGGACTATTTAAGTGAAGTGATCGAGCAATATAAATCGGGGCGTAATAATGGCCTGAAATATCGGATTGTGCGCCGTGCTGCCCACAATACCGATGCCGAGGTGGCTTCACTCATTTCGACCCTGGCCACTGAACCGGATATTGATCCGGTACAAAAATCGCTGGCCTTTGAGTTCCTGTGTCTGAACCATACCTTTATCAGTTACATCGCCGCGCTGGGGGCACACCGGGGGAAAATTGAAGATCAGGACATTCTGAATTTACTGGATAATGCATTAGAGAACATTCGCGGTGCATTATTACGAGACGAAACGCCCGATTTCAGGGCGCAAAATATGATTGTCCATATTCGACAGCGTCTATCACATGATCAGGAACAAGATCAGAAATCTCTGATCATTTTGCAGCAGCTGTCTTTAATGTTCAGTATTTTAAACCAGTTGAGCCAATTGAAACAAAGTTTGAGCCATGAGCGTGATGAACAGGCAACAGAACTCGGTTCATTATAATTTGGATGATTTTGGAACAATATACTCACTGAATTGGTACAATTAATGCTAAACTTTTTACAGTTTTAAATCTGCTAGTTTCACTATGACCGCGAAAAATTTATACGCTTATACCCTACAGCCTGTGAACTATGAAATTTCAGAAGCCGAGCAGCGTCATGCTCAGCTGGTGATCTGGCGTAGTACCAATAAAATTGGCATGAAAGCATGGCTGATCATGGGTGCTGTTGTTGCACTTTCTATTCTGGGCCTTCTGCTTCTCAAGAACTATTCAACCGTGTTCTGCTGGGTGGCGATTGCCTGTGTGGTGTTGTATTACCTGATCCGTACCTTTGGTCTGGAATGGTATGTTAAACGCAAGATGAATGAATTTCCGGTACAGGAAATCAAAGGTGTTCGTCTGGGCGTACAACCGCACGGTATCATCATGCGTCAGAAAATGGGCATGCAGGAAGGTGTGGGTGCGATCAGCTGGAAAGACATTTATGAATGGTACAACACACCAGAATTCATGTTGGTCAATTTCAAGGTAAAAGGCCAGCAAGGTGCTTATATCCTGCCTAAACGTCTGGACAGCAAAAACTTTTCTTTTAACACGATTCGTAAGCATCTAGAAGCAGAAGTTGGCGCAGCCAAACAAATCTAAACTTGTACACGTTTCAACCAAAAACCTCCTGCCCCGGCATGGAGGTTTTTTTTAATCCTAAAACAATAAATGATAATGAGAATAAATATTATCCTCAACACCTATAATTCAGTATTAAAGTTCAGTTATAATTTGGCCACTTTTATAAAGCTCACCCTTAATCTGACGACCATGTTTAAAAAAACATTTTTCCAAATCCACTGGTTTCTGGGGATTACAGCAGGTTTAATCCTCTCTTTGATGGGCGTCACTGGCGCAATTTATTCCTATGAACAACAAATCTTAAAATGGATAAATAACGACAGTTATACGGTTCAGGTTCAGCAAGGTGACAAACTTACGCCTGCTCAGCTGTATCAGCATTTTCAAAATACCACTCCAGAGATGAAGATTAACAGTATTAGCGTGGCACAAGATCCAAGTGCTTCAAGTACTGTAAATATTGCCAAAGAGGGAGCACGGCGTGGTCATAACATCCTGATCAATCCCTATACTGCCGAAGTTTTGCCTGAAATTAAGGGTCGGGAATTTTTCCAGTTTATTCAGCAACTGCATCGTAATTTAACGGTTGGCCCGGTCGGCAAACAGATTACCGGTGCTTGTACTTTAATGCTGATCTTTTTCGTCTTGTCCGGTCTTTACCTGCGCTGGCCAAAGCGTCATTCGATCAAGCAATGGTTCTTTGTAAAACCCAAGCTGAAAGGCCGTAATTTTATCTGGGATCTGCATGCTGTTGTGGGAACCTGGGTGGTGATTTTCTACCTGATTCTGGCTTGTACCGGCCTGTACTGGTCCTATGACTGGTGGCGTAGCGGGATGTTTAAAGTTCTCGGCGTTGAACGTCCACAGCCTACCATGCAAGCCAATGCGGGCAATAATCGTGGTGAAGGACGTCAAGGTGGCGAACGCGGCCCACGTGGTGAAGGACGCGAAGAAGGCATGAATCCAGAACAGATTAGCCGCGCGCTAGATTTGAGCTGGACTGGCTTTAATACTGAATTTTCAGATAAATATTCCACAGTAACCTTTAATCTTCCCAAAAAACCCGACGGCAGCATGCAGCTCAGCTTTGTCGATCCGGTTGCCCAACATGAACGTGCGCGGAACAGTGCCACTTATAATTACCAGACAGCCGAATTTACAGAAGTTGAGCTCTATGAAGATAAAAAGCTCAATGAAAAGATCATGAGCAGCATGTTACCGGTGCATCGTGGCAGCTTCTTCGGCCCGATCTACCAGTTCTTTGCCATGGTCGCAGCCTTGTTAATGCCATTATTCTTTGTGACAGGCTGGATGCTGTATCTGAAACGTCGTAAACAGAAGCGCTTAACGCTGGCAGCGCGTCAGGGTGTCACTCCAGTTGACTTAGATGAAAATGCCAAACCTTGGCTAATTGCTTATGCATCACAAACAGGTGTCTCAGAACAACTGGCTTGGCGTACAGCAACTGCCCTGCAGGAAGCACGTCAACCGGCAACAGTAAAAGCGGTACAACAACTGACGCTTGCCGATTTACAGCAAACTGAGCAGGTATTATTTGTTGCCAGTACTTATGGCACAGGTGAAGCACCTGATCTGGCCTCTTCTTTTGAGAAAAAAATCCTGTCTGGCAAAGCTGATTTGCGGCATTTAAATTATGCGGTGTTGGCGCTCGGTTCTCAAGAATATCCGGATAGCTATTGCAGTTTTGGTCACCGTATTGACCAGTGGTTGCAGCAAAATGGTGCCCAGCAGTTATTCACTACCATTGAAGTGGATAATGCCAATAATGAGCACATCCAGCAATGGAATACTGCACTGGCACAAGTAACTCGCCTTGAACTGCAAGCCATGGGTATCGATAAAACCTTTGATCAGTGGACACTGACTCAACGTGAAATCCTCAATCCAGGTAGTCTGGGTGCTCCTGCCTTTAATATCGAACTGATTCCTGAGCATGAAGCAATCTGGCAAGCAGGTGATATTGCCGAGATTCAGCCAGCTAACAGTCCGGAACGTATTCAGGCATTTATGCAACAACACAATATTGCTGCCGGCACACAAGTGCCTTCTATGCAGCAAAGCATTGAGCGCGCGCTTTGGGATCGTGATCTGACTCAGGCAGAACCTTTTGATTCAATGGATCAGCTCCTCAAGCAATTACCGGCTTTGGCATCACGTGAATACTCGATTGCCAGCATTCCAAGTCAGCAAGTCCTGCGTCTGGTGGTACGTCAGCAAGCTGATGCGAATGGAAATCTAGGTCTGGGTTCAGGCTGGTTAACCCAGCATGCCGCACTCAATGCACCGATTGCGCTACGCATTCGCAGCAACGAATCGTTCCACCTGATTGATGATAACCGTCCGATCATTTGTATTGGGAATGGTACCGGTATTGCTGGTTTAATGAGTCTGCTCAGCTCCCGTAACCGTCAGGAATACACCCAAAACTGGCTGATCTTCGGTGAACGTCAGCGTGAACATGATTTTTTCTTTGCAGAAACCATTCAGGCCTGGTTGCAAATGGGAACCCTGAAACGGCTGGATCTTGCGTTCTCTCGTGACCAGCAGGAAAAAGTCTATGTGCATCATAAATTACGGGAACAGGCTGAAGAGCTGAAAACCTGGGTTGCCCAAGGCGCAGTGATTTATGTCTGTGGTAGCATCAATGGCATGGCCAGTGATGTCGATCAGGCCCTGACCGAGATACTTGGTGAAACGCTGCTCGATCAATTACGTCTGGATGGCCGTTATCGCCGTGATGTATATTAAGATGAACTGATATACTAAAAACCGGGCGCAATAGCCCGGTTTTTGAAAATACAAAAGTAATAAGAAAAATATGAATAAGAAAAAAGGAAACTTGGATGCTCAATCAACTTAAACGAAGTCTCAGTCTGATCTTTGGCTTGATCCTCTGTATCAATAGCGTCTGGTTACTGAATCAGGATCAAAGGCATTTTGGTATCATGCTGTCTATCATCATTGGTGTGACACTGATCCTGTATGCCCTGCTTTTTTCATCTATTCAGCGCTGGAAACAAAATTCTCGACTCAGAACACTGTTCTGGAACAGTCTCTGGGGCGGATTTTTACTCTGGATGATCAGTGTTGCGATTTTTTTCGCTTATATCCAGATGTCGATTAACTCGAATATTCCTGCACAACCGGCTACAGCGATTCTGGTATTAGGTAGTGGGATTAACCAGGGTCAACCCTCACCCATCTTAAAAAATCGTCTGGATACTGCAGCAAAATATGCAGAACAATATCCAGATACGTTGATGATTATGACCGGAGGACGAAATTTCCGGGAAAGACAAAGCGAAGCTGAAGTCATGCAACATTATATTCATACGACCTATCCGCAGCTCAAAAACCCGATTCGCTTAGAAGATCAAAGCAGAAGCACCCAACAGAACCTGCAATATTCTCAGGCGATCTTGCAACAACAGAATATTGGCCGAAATGAGCCCATTGTGATTGTGACCAACGATTTTCATAGCCCGCGTGCCCATGCCATTGCCAGACATCAGGGCTATCAGCAAGTGATCAGTCTGAGTGCCAGCACTCCTCAGAATGCTCGCTACCATTCATGGCTACGTGAATATTTTGCGTTGATTAATGGCTGGCTGCTGAATGAATATTCACTGTTCCAATAAACAAGCTATTTAACAACAAGAACATTAATTTAAACGAATGTGTCTTGGCAAAGGCATATCCGGATTTTTAAAAAGTTCCGGCTTTTGCACATAGATCTGATACAGATAATTTTTGATATCCAGTAATAATTTTTCCGGTGCCACCAGAATATTCTGCCCTTCTGGCGTCAGATCAAGAGACACAATGGTACTTTCCTGACGTAAAAACGGAATCACTTTCTCTACAAAATCCTTGAGACCAATTTCCTGAATATCGTAATTCACCCAATTGTCTTTAATCAGCAGACGAGCCAGACCTTTACTGTGCCAGCAAGCAAATGCACGCTGTCCAGTAGGGGTCGCACACAAAGCCCAGCCATCCTGATAAAGCGCAAAAATACCGGCATTCGCGACAATCGATTCAATATACTGTTTATAAAGGTGTTGAGGGTCGTATGTAGTTTGAGATTTGGTCGCTGCCTTGCGCTGATATGGATTTCTCATCGTCGTGAAACCTTCAAATTATTATAGACTTCAAATTCTATGAGATGTTCAGTGTTTAGGCAAGAAAGATATGGTGGGCGCTGACGGGATCGAACCGCCGACATTCTGCTTGTAAGGCAGACGCTCTACCAACTGAGCTAAGCGCCCTGAGAAAAACAACAGCGTTGTTTTTAATGACGCAAGACAAGGAATGTCTTGGTATATTGAACACTCAGATCTCAGGAATCCAAGCTTCTCATCTTAGGATGGCGCAGCGGACGGGGCTCGAACCCGCGACCCCCGGCGTGACAGGCCGGTATTCTAACCAACTGAACTACCGCTGCATCGTAAGAATCTGGTGGGCGCTGACGGGATCGAACCGCCGACATTCTGCTTGTAAGGCAGACGCTCTACCAACTGAGCTAAGCGCCCTGATAAAGAGTGTCAATCTTTAGTTTAATCAAATTTAAGCTCAGGGACCTAAATTTAATTTCTTTTGAAATGGCGCAGCGGACGGGGCTCGAACCCGCGACCCCCGGCGTGACAGGCCGGTATTCTAACCAACTGAACTACCGCTGCATCGCAAAAGATTATGGTGGGCGCTGACGGGATCGAACCGCCGACATTCTGCTTGTAAGGCAGACGCTCTACCAACTGAGCTAAGCGCCCTCAAAAGGTCTATCGTATAAATGGCGCAGCGGACGGGACTCGAACCCGCGACCCTCGGCGTGACAGGCCGATATTCTAACCAACTGAACTACCGCTGCATTTACACAATGTCGCTATTGTGGCAAACGAGAATCAAGATCTTAAAGTGGCGCAGCGGACGGGGCTCGAACCCGCGACCCCCGGCGTGACAGGCCGGTATTCTAACCAACTGAACTACCGCTGCAACTATAAGGTCTCAACATGAAAGAGCTTGGTGGGCGCTGACGGGATCGAACCGCCGACATTCTGCTTGTAAGGCAGACGCTCTACCAACTGAGCTAAGCGCCCTTTCTAAACGTCTATCATCGTTTGATGGGTGCATTATAGAGAATCTGCACAGCCTGTCAAACGCTTTTCGGAATGTTTTCCACTTTTTAGGTGTGAGTGATTAAAAAATAGGTTGTTTGTTAAAAAAAACAACACTTTTTGTTTATTTTTTAAGTCTCTACCGAAATTTTTTAATTTCCAAAATGAAAATCACAACAAAATTTCCTGTCTTCTCTTGCAAGATTTCAGACTCACTCAGGCAATATGCTTTAGTTCCGATCAAGAATTATACAAAGCTTTAAAATTACTCGGCGTTGTGTTCATGTAATCTTTCAACTGTCATTTATTTTTATGTGAAAAATAGCGATAAAGTTTAGCTTTAGACGATGATTCAACCCGTTTCATGCTGTAAAAATAGGATCTGGATCAGATTAATAAATGTCTTAAACTGTATTAAATCATCTCATCCCGCCCGTAAAAACAAAATCATTTTCACATGACATTAAAGATCGATTCATTATTCAGTATGCACACCCTTCAGCATTTTTGAATCTAATGCATGTTCCGAGATATACACCAAAGCATTCTCACCCACCAGGTCAAAGAGTTCAGCGACCTCCAGATTCCGCATACGAATACAGCCATGAGAAAGCGGCTCTCCCATCATTTCTGTTTCTGGCGTGCCATGAATATAGATATAACGTTGATAGGTATCGCAGCCCTCGCCTTGATTAAAACCGGCTTCAAGCCCACTCAACCATAAAATACGGGTCAAGATCCAGTCACGTTGCGGAAACTCTGCTGCCAGTTCAGCATCATAAATTTCACCCGTCGCCTGACGTGCAATAAATACACTGTTTAAAGGTGCATTCTGACCAAACTTTTCAGCGATCTTGTGCCAGCCACGTGGGGTCTTGCCACTATTTTCAGTTTCACCAATGCCATTTTTACCAGTGGAAATCAGATATTGCTTGTTTAGACGTGGCAAATACAGCTTTTGTTGGGCGAGATCAATCAGGATATCTGCTTGATCCAGATGCAAGGTATTCATGACTTGTTATTCTCTGAATCTACTTTATTTGACTCTGTTTTCTTTAACTTTATCTCTGTCTTTTCAGGATGAATCGTTTCTTGATGAAGCATCACCTGATCCGGTTCAGGACGTCGCCATAACCAGATGGCCACAATCAGCATGGTGATATTGGTAAAGGCTTTTACTGCCAAGGGTGCGGTAGTAAACAGCATGATAATCCCGCTGATCAGCATCATGATACTGGCCAGCCATTTGGCCTTACGCGGTACAGTACCATGTGCCCGCCAATCTCTTAAAGTCGAGCCATATTTGGGATGGTTCAATAACCAGTTATCCATTTGTGGCCAACCTTTAGATGCCGCCCAAGCAGCCAGAATCAAAAAGAC
This sequence comes from Acinetobacter sp. YH18001, assembly GCF_013416975.1. Classification (NCBI taxonomy): domain Bacteria; kingdom Pseudomonadati; phylum Pseudomonadota; class Gammaproteobacteria; order Moraxellales; family Moraxellaceae; genus Acinetobacter; species Acinetobacter sp. YH18001. Next base: position 12,080 of record NZ_VPEU01000014.1, read on the forward strand.
CGTTGTTGGCATACCCGGCAGGATTGCACCGATAAAGCCCAGGATCACAAACAGCACCACCAGACTCCGCCAAAACAACACTTTCATACATCAACCCTAACCGCAGAATTCAGGTAGTATAAAGCGTTTTCCGATACTGTCCGTTGTATTTCTGCACTTTTCACAGGTTGTACCATGTCTTTTTCCAGTTTAAACCAAAATCTTGTAGAAGCATGGCATCGTTATCAACATCCTCTGGTACGGCAACTGGCATTTGCTGTCGGCAGTCCGAATATCCTGTCCGGTATTCCCGAGGAGCTTGAACTCATACATCGCTTTGAGCTACATGACAGCCAGACCTGGCAGCAATATCTTAGCCAGTATCATCCGCGTTTGGAATTTCTCGATCAGCATCCAGAAGAATTAATCGAATTTGTGCAGCAACTGAAAAGCACGCGTTTGGGGCTACGCTTTGAAATGCTGGTCTGGTTCTGGTTACTCGACGATACTTATCATCCCTATCAGCTACTCGGTCATAGTATTCAGCAAATTGAGGGTGCAAAAACCTTGGGTGAACTGGATTTCCTAGTCCTTAATACCGATACCGGACTGGTTGAACACTGGGAAATTGCCCTGAAATATTATCTGGCCGAAGCAGATTTTAGTCTGCCGCATTGGTACGGCCTGAACCGCACCGATACCTTAATCAGAAAAATGAACCATTTCACACAAAAACAGTTCCAATTTGATGAAGCTTTAGCACATTCTATTCAAAAACGTTTTTGTGTGATGAAGGGACAGTTGTATCTGCCGACCCATCATGCTGACCAGCCTATTCCCACCTGGATTAATACCAAGCGTCGCCTAGGTCTATGGGGACAGCATATTCCTGCTGCACAAGACGCGTTCTATCGCCTGCAGCGGCATGAATGGATTTATCCGCAAGCCCAGCCAAGCAGTTTGACTGCGACCTGGTGGACGGATGGTCTCTATAAAAAAATCGATCGCAATGACTTCTATATGTATCGCCAACCGGTACTAAGCCAGTATCCATCACATAAGCCCCTATAAAGCATTACATTTATTAACCGAAGCACTATGAAAACCACATATTTTTTAGTGCGTATATTTTCTACTCTAAGTTCCACATCATAATAATTTTATTATTGATTATACGGAGATGATGATGAAAAAAATTCTTGCTGCTTCATTAATGATGGCTTTTGTATTAACTGGCTGTAACACCGTAAAAGGTATGGGCAAAGACGTGTCTAAGGCGGGCGATGCGGTAACCAATACTGCTGAAAAAACCTCTGACGAAATCCGTCAAAACTAGTTTTTTCTTAAATGGTCATAGAACCCTATCTCAGATAGGGTTTTTTTATATCGATCGTTCACATTCAAGCCGATATTCGCCTATTATAGAGCCGAGAAAATTATCGACTGTTGAAAACCGCATGAGCTCTTCCGCTACTCTCGATTTAAGCCTGCAACTATTACGTCAGCCTTCTGTCACCCCCATTGATCATGACTGCCAGAATATTATGGCGGAACGTTTAAAAAAGATTGGTTTCAATATTGAATCCATGCGTTTTGAAGATGTCGATAATATCTGGGCACGCAAAGGCACAGAAGGTCCGGTCTTCTGTTTCGCTGGCCATACCGATGTGGTGCCAACGGGCAACCTGGATGACTGGAACTCAGACCCATTTCTACCCGAAATCCGTGAAGGTAAACTTTATGGTCGTGGCAGTGCCGACATGAAAACGGCTTTGGCAGCCATGATCGTGGCGACAGAACGTTTTGTAGAAAAATACCCAAATCATAAAGGTTCAATTGCTTACCTGATTACGTCAGATGAAGAAGGCCCATCAATTAATGGTACAGTCAAGGTCATTGAAACCCTGGAAGCGCGTAATGAAAAAATTACCTGGTGTCTGGTCGGTGAACCGTCAAGTACCCATAAACTGGGGGATATTGTCAAGAATGGCCGTCGCGGTTCTTTAAATGCCAATCTCACGGTAACAGGCAAACAAGGCCATGTGGCATATCCGCATCTGGCAGTAAACCCGATTCATAGCGCCTCTAAAGCGATTGCCGAGCTGTGTGACACCGTCTGGGACCATGGCAATGAATATTTCCCGGCAACCACTTTCCAGATTTCCAATATCAATTCAGGTACAGGCGCAACCAATGTTGTTCCGGGTAGCATGAATCTGCTATTTAACTTCCGTTATTCAACTGAAGTGACTGCCGAAGAACTTAAAGCACGTACTGTGGAAATTCTGGATCGTCACGGTGTGGATTATGATATTTCCTGGACTTTATCTGGCTTGCCATTTCTGACCCCGGTCGGCGAGCTGGTCAATGCAGCTAAAACCGCTATTCTAAATGTCACAGGCACTGAAACCGAGCTTTCTACTTCTGGTGGAACCTCGGATGGCCGCTTTATTGCACCTACAGGCGCACAGGTACTGGAACTTGGGGTGTTAAATGCCACTATTCACCAGATCAATGAGCATGTTGATATTGCCGATCTGGAGCCACTGGCTGAAATTTATGAACAGATTTTGGTAAATTTACTCGCCAATTAAGTAAATTCATAACGCAATAAAAAAGGAACTCCATGGAGTTCCTTTTTGATATTTGATAGTTTGCATTACAGCCCGATTGTAGCCTGAATATTCGTCATATTCGGAATATGGAACAGCTGTTCATTCATTCGTACATATTGGAAAATTGCAGGGTCATTCACCGGCTGATCGACATCGACCACTTCAGAAATACGAATCCGGATGGTTTTCGGCATTTCATTGCACATTAGGGCAAAACGCTGATTGATCTCATCACCTTCAATCACCAGTGCCACGCCATGTTGACGTGAAGGCTCATTGATGGCATAGACTGGCAATTGTGCTTCATGCCATTCCACTGTCTTGACCTGGGTAGTGCTGTCCAGCGCTGACAGCACAATGTTTTGTGGCAATAACATCGGATCTTTGCCATGACAGTCAATAATATAGGCATCAATAAATCCGGTCGATACCGTAATCAGATGCTGAAGTTCCTGCTGGCTAATCTGATCAGCCATCTTGCTCGTCGAATTGCTCTGACTCATCGATTACCCCTGTTTTTCGGCAATTAATTGTTGAATATTGGCCAGCAGTTCAGCTTCCTGGAACGGTTTACCCATATAGTGGGTCACGCCCAGACTGAATGCACGTTCACGATGTTTCTCACCAGTACGCGACGTAATCATGATAATCGGCAAGTCACGGTGAATATCATGGTGACGAACCAGGTTGGTGACTTCAAAACCATCCATACGTGGCATTTCGATATCCAGCAGCATCAGATCCGGTCTGACATTTTCTAGCTGCTCGATCGCATCTACACCATCTTTGGCGGTCACAATGTCATAGCCCTGACGTTCAAGCAGACGCGAAGTTACCTTACGTACTGTCACCGAGTCATCGACAATCATCACCAGACGACGTGCATTGGAATGACGCGAACCATCACGCTGATCATGCATCTGTTTCACACGCTGTGTCGCCTGAATCTGACGCGCAATATTCTGGCCATCGAGAATCAGACAGACCTGACCATCACCCAGAATTGTAGCACCCGCCACTACCCCGATGTTGGCAAACTGCTGTCCAATCGGTTTCACCACAATCTGTGCACGTGAACCCACCAGTTGATCGACCAGCAAGGCAATGGTTTGGCCACTGTTGCCTTTAATCAGAAGCACCGGCAATGAATGACCGACATTATTCAGACGTGGAATCGGCTGAGTACCGACAAATTCAGACAGATAACGCAGCTTGTAGTTTTCACCATCAATCTTGAAGTAATCGTCTTTACTGTTAAAGTAAGTTTCCAATGTGGTCGGCGCAATCCGCACGATTCGGTCAATCTGCGCCAGAGAAATTGCATATTGCTGATCGCCCGCTTTCACCATCAAGGCATCACTAACGGCCACTGTCGTCGGTACGCGAATCGTAAAGACCGTGCCCTTACCCAGTTCCGAGCTGACCGAAACATGACCACCGAGCAACTTGATTTCACTTTGTACCACGTCCAGACCAACGCCACGACCAGAAATCTGGGTGACTGCTTTTGCGGTAGTGAAACCAGGATGGAAGATATATTGTAGTATTTCATCCTGATCAATCGGCTGGTCGGCTTTGATCAGATCCAGACTGAGGGCTTTCTCACGAATTTTCTCCGCATCGATCCCCTTGCCATCATCACTGAAAGAAACGATGACATCGGTTCCTTGACGGCTGATGTTCAATACAATAGAACCCACTTCCGGCTTGTTCAATGCCAGACGATCTGCGGTATCTTCCAGACCGTGGTCAATCGCATTACGCAACATATGTTCAAATGGCGTAACCAGACGTTCCAGAATATTACGATCCAATTCACCTTCAGTATTCTGCACAATCAGTTCGGCAGGACGGTTCAAGGTGGTTGAGGTTTGACGCACAATACGTTGTAAACGCGGCAACATCCGGTCAAACGGCACCAGACGGGTACGCATCAGGCTTTCCTGAATCTCGGCCTGAATACGCGATTGTTGTAATAATAAACCTTCAGTTTCACGAATCTTGTCGGCCAAGGTGCTCTTGAAATCGACCAGATCCGATGCCGATTCTGCCAGAGATTTAGATAACTGGTTCAACGATGAATACTGGTCCATTTCCAGCGGATCGAAGTCGGCATAGCGCGAATTTTCTGAACCATGCTTGGCAATAATCTGTGATTCAAGCTCGCCTTCCATTCGACGCAACTGGTCGGCAAGTCGTTTGATCGCCAGTTCCATCTCGTTCAGGGTATTGCCGAGCTGACCCAGATCCATCTCGATCCGCGAACGGTTAATCGAGTTCTCACCCGACAGGTCAATCATCTTCTCGACCAGATCAGCAGAGATACGAATCATCTCGTTATTGCTATCGCTACTGCCTGTATTCGCCCACTCACCCATCATCTGTGGCGGTTCAGTACCATCACCCTCAACAAAACCAAAGTCGGTACTGACCACCAGATGTTCTGTTTTTGCCAGACGCTCAGGCAATTGCGCAGTGACGTCCACATAAGCAATCTTTTTCAGACTGCTTTGAAGCTGCTCAAAACCGCTATAGTCGCGCTGGAAAATTGCCTGTTTTAACCAGGCCAGTGTTTTCTGCAATAAGCCATCATAGGCATTCGAGTTGAATTGATAAACTGCAAACTGCTCGAAAGTGGTTTCCAGTTCATAGGCAATGCTGGCCACCTCTTCAGTTTCAATCATGCGTGCACCACCTTTAATACTGTGGGCAGCACGTTGTAACTGAAGTAATAAACTACGGTCACTACGCTGATCAAACCATTGATTGAGCAGCTTCTCGGCATTGGCCAGAATTTCTTCAGACTCTTCGAGGAAGGTTTCTTCAACGATTGATTTCAGCTCATCTTCTTCAGAGCGTTCAACTTGATTTTCAGTAAATCCAGGGGTTTCAACAGTTTCAACTAATTTTTCTGTTTCAGCCAGATCAGTTGCAGGCTGTTCTGTCGCCACTGATTCTTCGAATGGCACTTCAGGAGTTGATAGCGTCTCTAACGCGGTCACGTTGAATTCAGCAGTTGTGCTTTCAACAGCAGCCAGCGTTTGCCCAGAAAGTAGTGCCTGAATATTTTGTAAAATTGCCACCGCTTCTGTCGCCGGATAATCAATGCCATCATCTCGAATGGACTGAATACGGTCGGACACATTGTCCTGTACCAGACGGACAATCTGGATTAAAGCAGGTGTTACGGCAATCTGCTGACGGATCACCCGTTCATAAATACTTTCCAGTTCATGGGCAATCAAACCGATATGCGAAGCCGCAATCATGTTTGCACCACCTTTTAAGGTATGCAAATGACGCATCAGATTGTTCAGTGAAGTCGTATCATCCTGTTTTTTGCTCCAGGTATTCAGATCTTCATCAATACCTGCCAGCAATTCATCGGCTTCTTCCAGAAAGATACCTAACAGTTCTTCATCGAAATCACGGTTGGTTTCAGCACTCTCGCGCTGTTGACGATCGGCTGCAATACGCTGGCTCAAGGCAGCGAAATCTACGCTGCCTGTGCTTAAGGTGTCAGCCGTTGGGATAATATCTGTGGTCGGCTCAACGCCTGACTTTTCAGTCTCTTCAGCAAAGATCTCAAGATCCTGTTGTACAAATGCCGACAGTTCACTTAAAGTTTTTTGAATGTCATCATTTAGAATGACGCGCTGTCCTGCAGCCAGGGTATCAAATAAATGAATAAATTCCTGATGTGCCTGTGCAAACAGTTCATAAGCATAATTACTGTTTAACAGCACCGGCTTTTTAAGCAGGGCATCATAAGCCGATTTCAGATCTGCCGTGAATTCATGAATTCCTTTGGCCGCGCGGCTATCAGTATGCGCCAGTAATTCTGCAGCCTGTTGACTCAGTGCCTGGATATATTCCGGATAATCGACTTGTGCGCGTTTATCGAATTCAAACTCAGCATCGAGCAACAGGTCAATATCCAGTTCAACCAGTTTGGACACCAGACCTTGGGTTTGAACCGCATCTGATTCAATGACCGCAAAGCCATAATCACTCCAGACTGCTTCAAAAGTGGCATAGACCGCATCTAGTTTTTCGGTATCCCCCTGACCTAATAAATGCACATAATCACTGATAAATTCGGCATATTGAATCAGTAAGGCTGTTTCTTTTGAGGTCGAGACAATTTCATCTTGTAACAAGGTCTTAAATAACTGTTCAACTTTAGAGCTGGCTTCAAAAATCTGTTCAATCTGCGCCATCGATGAACTGCCACGCAAGGTATGAATGGCACGAATCAGGGCATTATAATCTTGTGATTTTTCATCTTCAGTACGCAGGAAGGTGGCAATCGTTTCCAGATGCTCTTCGGCTTCTTCAATGAAGATGGCCACGGTTTCTTCAATATCAGTGCGAACCGCTACTTCTACCGGCGCTGTTTCGATAATAGCAGCAGATTCACTTAGGTCATGATCTGCAATTTCCAGCCCTGTGGTCTGACCTTCGGCAGTCAAATGATCGGCCAATGCTAATAATTCTTCTAGCGCAGGTTCAGGTGAAAGGTTTTGTTGTAATTGTTGTCCCAACAGCAGCATTGGACGCAGGTCGAGATCGATTTCCTGTACATGTTTGAATTTTGGATATAAAGCATATTGATAGACATTCAGTACCGCTTGGGCAAATTTTTGCACCATCGCTGTCAGCTGAATTGAACCGGACAAGACCCGGTTCAGGGTATCTTCAACTGCCCAGGCCATTTCCCCTGCCGATTTTGCACCCACCATACGACCTGAACCTTTCAGGGTATGAAAATGACGGCGAATGGTCTTCAGATTTTCCTGATGATCTGGATTGACCAGCCATTCTGGAAATAAAGCATTTAACTCAACGAAGATTTCTTCGATTTCCTCAACAAAAATTTCAAGAATTTCTGCATCTTGATCAAGATAACTATCTTCAGGAAGCGTTGTCGTTTCAACTAAATTTTTTAATATTTCTTTCATAGCTTATGCTTCTTACGTTATGCCGCCAAGAAGGGCGCTCAAACTTAATTGTGACCGTCACGCAATACCTAATGTTTGAGGTTAAGTACATCTTGTCGAGGCTTTATCTGTATTTTTTGAATGTGCCTCAATCGTAATCAAGGCACATTCTCCCCATCATCGCTAACTTTATTCTGGTAGTTTAAAGTCAGCTACAGATTCACGTAATGCATCGGCCATATTTGCCAGTTCAGATACCGAACGTGCTGTATCGAAGGTGGCACTGGTGGTTTGCGAAGTAATTTCCTGTACGACATTCATCGTGGTCGCAATATGACCTGCAGATGCAGACTGCAGTTTCGCTGCATCGGAAATGTTCGCAATCAGTTTCGCCAGGTTATTCGATACGGTTTGAATCTCATCCAGTGCCACACCGGCATCTTTAGACAAGTTCGCACCACGTACAACCTCGGCTGTAGTTTGCTCCATCGAAATAACCGCTTCGTTGGTATCGGTCTGAATGGTTTTTACCAGGCCTTCAATCTGCTTGGTTGCAGACGCAGAACGCTCTGCAAGACGCTGTACTTCATCGGCTACAACTGCGAAACCACGACCGGCTTCACCCGCCATCGACGCCTGAATGGCTGCGTTCAATGCCAAAATGTTGGTTTGGTCGGCAATATCGTTAATCAAGGCAACGATGTTACCAATTTCCTGAGAAGATTCACCCAGACGTTTAATACGTTTTGAGGTTTCCTGAATCTGTTCACGAATCGTGTCCATCCCCTCAATCGAGCGTTGTACGACATCCGCACCATTTGCAGCAATTTGTACCGAACGGTCTGCTACCACAGCAGATTCATCGGCGTTGGCAGATACCTGATCAATCGACATGGCCATTTCGTTAATTGCCGCAGAAGCACCGGCAATTTCCTGAGCCTGATGTTCAGAAGCTTCAGCCAACTGGTTGGTAATGCCCTGTGTGGTTGCGGTATATTGCGCAACTTCTTGTGAAGTTTCAGTAATACGCGATACCAGGTCACGTAACTGGTCGATTGCAAAGTTAATCGAGTCGGCAATCGCACCGGTAAAGTCTTCCGATACTGTTGCGTATGAACGTAAATCACCATCTGCAAGATCGGCGATTTCATCCAGTAAACGTAAAATCGCATTCTGGTTACGGTCATATTCTTCTTGTAAACGGCCTACACGCTGCTTATCCGATACACCACGCAAAGAAAGCAATTTGAATACACAAAGCAAGAAACCAAGTAACAAGGCAATCAACAGGATGGCTGGAATAACGGTTTTAAGACCTGAGTTACCTGATAATTTGTTCAGGTTATCTAAAAGCACATCAGACTGGGCAAAAATAGACGCAGCGGCCTGACGAACTTTTACAATTTCAGTCGAGTTCTTCAGAATAATTGCTGATGCTGATTCGAGTACTTCATCATATTCAGCCTTAATACCTTCTAGAGATTCACGCATTGCTGGATCAGCAATACGCTGTACGCCCAGTTCAACAGAACCATTCAATTGTGCATTTAAATAAGAGCCGAAAGTTTCGGTATCGGCACTAAAGTCATCTGCCGATTCACGAGAGCCATCACTACCCGTCAATACCAGACTGATGGAACGTAAAATACGTTCTGCAATAAATACCTGGTTCTTGGCAATCACCACCTGGCTCGATGGCATATCTTGACGCGCCATCTGGTCAACCATCAAGTTATATTCCGCCTGAATCCCGGGAATTGCTTCACCAATGGCAATGTTGGTGTCGTATAACTGGTTAATGATTTTTTGTTGCGAGGTAATCAGATCAATACCGCTAGAAACTTCTGTCCACTGTTTATCAACAGCTTGTAGCGCCTCATTATCTGAATGAATATTTTTAACTGTTTCAAGGTTCTCAGCAAAAGATTTTTGCGAGTCAGTTAGGTTTTTCATTGACTCCGGTGTACCCGAAGCGGTTGCTTCAGTTGCTTGGCGCGAAATCGTTTGCGAGAGGAGACGTAAATCACCCAGACTTTGAGTGAGTTCGTTGCTACGTGGCACACTATAAAAAAGATATAATAAAGTGATCAGTGCGGCTAAAAGACAGCCTGCTGCCCCATAGATCAGCGGTTTTGACTTTTCACTATCACCAAATACACGTGATAATTGATCTATTTGCGATTGAATCTTAGTGAAAAAAGCATTACCGCCTTTGCGGCCAGTGCTTTCACCTGTATTTTTCTTTTTAAGTTTAAAGCCCATGCAGCCTCTCCCCGGTTGACGCCTTGATCACTTTCGTGCGCGACATTTAATTTATAAATTTTATAGATGCGTTCATAAAATTTGGATTTTGCAACAGACGACTGAATAAGAACACATGCCACTGCTGGTTGTGCTGATGAAAAAATCCTTGACAGTATTCTTGTAAGTTTTCATCTAATTCAGATTTCTTCGAAAAGAAACTTTTCTTATTGAAATGTTGTATACCCAAAACTTGATCTACGACCAAACCGACATACTGGTCATTATGGTTGATGCACAATACTTTTTGAGTCGGTGAAAACTGACTGCTATGCCCTGATACGTATTGAGTGAGATCAGAAACGGATAACAATCTTCCCCGGATATTCGCCAGACCCAACACCCATGCTTGTGTCTTGGGTACCGGCGTATATTTTGGGGGATAAATCACTTCTGATACTTCCCCCAGCGGAGCAACAAAATATTGCCCCATCATCTCAAAAGCAATGCCCGACCATCGGTTCACTTCATTGTCATTGGAAACGTAGTTTTTATTTCCCCGTTTCGCAATGCGAAGCAATTCGATAAATCCATTTGCTGCCATAGAGCTTATCCTGCATTGAGGTGTTGCTTAATTACTTCTATTAATTGTTTTTCATCTACTGGTTTTGTTAGATAGTCTGCTGCACCCTGACGCTTGCCCCACACGCGGTCAGTGGCCTGATCTTTGGTACTGACAATCACAATTGGAATGTGTTTGGTGGTCGCCCCACGCGCAATCTGACGGGTCGCCTGGAAGCCGTTTACGCCCGGCATCACAACGTCCATCAGGACCAGATCAGGCAATTCAGCCTGTGCCATGGTGACGCCATCGGCCCCATTGGCTGCTTCAATCACCTCAAAGCCATGTTTAGAAAGAATTTCTCTAAAGCGAAAAGTTTCTGTCGGTGAGTCATCCACAATTAGGATACGTGCCATGCCAATTCCCCAAAAAAAAAATCAAATATTAAGCACTAATATGGTTACGGATTGCGTTCAGCAATTCATCTTTACTAAAAGGTTTGGTCAGGTATTCATCTGAACCCACAACACGACCTTTGGCCTGATCAAATAAACCATCTTTACTTGATAGCATAATCACAGGAATATTCTGGTAATTCTGAGAATTTTTAATTAACGCGCAAGTTTGATAGCCATCTAGACGCGGCATCATGATGTCTACAAACACGATATCTGGATTTGCTTCGGCAATTTTTGACAAAGCTTCAAATCCGTCGACGGCAGTAATCACTTCATAACCTTCGCGCTGAAGAAGAGTTTCCGCGGTACGACGAATGGTCTTTGAGTCATCAATAACCATAACTTTTAGATTTTGGAATTTATCGTCCATTTGTTTAACCCTTCCCATTTTAGAAACTATTATGCCATAAGGCTCATAGGATTATTTTATTACGATCGATAAACATTTTTAACATAAAGTCACTTGTATTATCAACGAACATTTTCTACACAAGTAGACAAAATCAGTTATTTTTAACAACAGCTTCACATTTTACCCACGCCGATGTTTTTTTTTTGACTAACGGTAGTTTTTAATTCGTAAATTTAAGTCTAATATAACAAGATTATTACTTTAAAATAAGTAATTTAGTCAACTTTAAATTTAGGGAGCCAATGATGGGTCAGTTTTCAGAAAAACTTGCTGTCATTGATAAAAATAAAATGACTGGTCAATTCATTGTTGCTGTGCTGTTACTATTACAGGTGACCTTAGCTTGTGCCAACAATAACCAAATCCAGCAAAAGGCCACTTGGTACCGCTATTATGATAGTAAAGGCGTGGCCAATATCAGCACTAATGTGACGCCCAATCATATCCGTTACGGTTATGAAGCGCTTGACCAGAATATGCAGGTCATTAAACGTGCTCGTCCTTATAATGCCGAAGCCGATATCAGACAGGCTCCCCAACGTGCTCAACAGGCCAAGCGGATCGCTGAAGACAATAGACTGAAGCGAGCGTACAACAATAGTCAGACCGCCTTACAGAAAAAAAATGACAGTCTGCTACAGTTAAAAAAGCAAATTGATTTTCAGCAAGAACAAATGAAGCAATTGCAAAAAGATCGAGTGATGTTTGTACGCCAAGAACGTGAATATTTACGTAAAGGTAAGGCTCCACCGGCACACCTGAAAACCACACTTGAGAATAATCATAAAAATCTCATTTCCCAAAAAGAAAATATTCAATCTTTACAAAGTCGCTATCGAAACCTGGAAGCAGAATACGACAAAATTATCGCCCGTTTAAAAGCACTTGAATAAATACAGATAGCTTGTGTTGGTTTTAAACCACAATAAGCTACAAGGACTCTTATGCAAACTGCACCACATGCTCATGGTTTAAATATGCCTTCTCCGCGCTCTCTCCTGATCATGAGTGCACTTTGCTTAAATATGTTGTTAGTGGCTTGTGATAAAAATGAACCCGTACAGCAAGCCGAAACACCCACATCCATTGAAGTCATTCCTCAAGACCTGATTGCAGTACAGTCCGGCAACTCAGTTCAAAAAACTGCGTTTACCGGCACGATTCGGGCTGTCAATCAAAGCAGTATTCAGGCGCAGGTGTCTGCCACCGCCACCAGTGTCAATGCCCAAGTCGGTCAGACCGTTTCCAAAGGTCAGGTGCTGGTACGGCTAAACAATCAGGACAATGCTGCCCGACTGGCACAGGCACGTGCCAATCTGGCCTCTACTCAAGCTCAGGCCAATCAGGCTCGAAACATGATGCAACGTAAAAAGCGTCTGCTCGATCAGGGCTTTATTTCAAAAGTAGAATATGAACAGAGTCAGGTCGATTATCAGGCACAGCTGGAAAATGTACGTGCCCAGCAAGCCAATGTCGATATTGCCGAGAAAGCAGATCGTGACGGAACCATGACCAGTCCGATCAGTGGCGTGATTACCCAGCGTCAGGTGGAACCTGGCCAAACCGTGGCGATTGGACAAACCCTGTTTGAAATTGTCGATCCTAAACAGCTGGAAATTCAGGCACGCGTGCCTAGTGACCTACAATCAAACTTAAGGCTAGGCAGTCAAGTCGAATACAGCATTCAAGGCAATCCCAATCGGCTCACTGCAGTGATGAGCCGGATTTCCCCGATCGCCGATCAGGCCAGTCGCCAGATCGAATTCTTTGCTACACCGAATGAAACGATTCCTTCTTTAAGTATCGGTTCCTTTGTAGAAGGCAATATTTTGAGTTCACGCCAAATCAGTGGGCAGATTATTCCCCTAGATACGCTGCAGGATATCCAGAACAAACCCTATGTCTGGGTGATTCGCCAGAATAAACTTATCAAGGTCAATGTGCAGGTACTGGAACAGCGCTATAACGACAATATTGCGGTGGTCAAAGGATTGGAAAGCACCGATCGGGTCAGCCGAATTAAATTTAGCGAAGCCGATCTACAAAAAACTGTCACACTTCGCTCGAACTAAAGCGTCTCACACAGGATCATTGACATGTGGTTTACCCGAATTAGTGTGAAGTATCCAGTTTTCACCATCATGATGATGTTCTGTCTGATGGTATTGGGACTGGCTTCCTGGCAGCGGATGGGCGTTGAAGAATTTCCCGATGTCGATTTTCCCTTTGTGGTGGTGTATACCAACTACCCGGGCGCTTCTCCAGAAACGGTCGAGTCAGAAATAACCAAGAAACTCGAAGATCAGATCAATACCATTTCTGGTTTAAAACAGGTGATTTCACAGTCCAGTGAAGGCCTGTCGATGATCACGACTGAATTCAACCTGGATGTACCATCCACCACGGCTGCTCAGGATGTACGGGATAAAATTGCCTCGGTGACTGCTGAATTTCGTGATGAAATTCAGGATCCGATTGTCGAACGTTATGATCCAACCGCAAATGCGGTCATGTCGATCGTATTTGAATCCAATAACATGGATATCAAAGCACTCAGTTCTTATCTGGATCAGCGGATTGTACCCCAACTGCGCACAGTTGCTGGCGTGGGAACGGTGAATTTACTCGGCGATGCACAGCGCCAGATCCGGATTCAGGTAGAACCACAAAAACTGCAAGCTTTTGGCCTTGGTGTAGACAGTGTCATCAATACCTTAAAGGCTGAAAATATTGAAGTTCCAGGCGGCACACTCAAATCTGGCAACTCGGAACTGGTGATTGAGATCAATTCTAAAGTGCTGCATCCCTTGGCCTTCGGCGATCTCATCATTGCCAATAAAAATGGCGTACCAATTTTCCTGAGACAAGTCGCAGAGATCCAAGACAGTCAGGCAGAACTAGAATCTGCTGCCTTTTTAAATGGCAAAACCGCAGTTGCGATTGATATCCTGCGTAGCTCGGACTCTAACGTGATTGAGGTCGTCGATAGAACTTACAAAACTTTAGAAAGTATTGAGACCCAGCTTCCTCAGGGGACGACCTTGCAAGTGGTGGTGGATTCTTCCAAAAGTATCCGTGGCACCATTGGCGATGTAGCCCGCACCATTATTGAAGGTGCGGTACTTGCCGTGCTGATTGTTCTGCTATTCCTTGGTTCATTCCGCTCCACTGTGATTACCGGTTTAACTCTGCCGATTGCATTATTAGGTACTTTGACCTTCATCTGGGCCTTTGGCTTCAGTATCAACATGATGACCTTGCTGGCGTTATCCTTGAGTATTGGCCTGTTGATTGATGATGCGATTGTAGTGCGAGAAAATATTGTCCGGCATGCCGACATGGGCAAAGATCATGTGACTGCCGCACTGGATGGCACCAAAGAAATTGGTTTAGCTGTTCTGGCCACCACCCTGACCATTGTCGCCGTGTTTCTGCCGGTGGCCTTTATGGGCGGGATTATTGGTCGTTTCTTTTATCAGTTCGGGGTTACAGTTAGTGTGGCTGTGCTGATTTCGATGTTTGTTAGTTTTACTTTAGATCCGATGCTTTCTGCACATTGGGCCGAAAAGAAAAAAGATCCAAATAAAAGACCCGGACGGGTGAAACGTTTCTTTAGCTGGATTTCTGGCAAGCTGGACAATTTAAGCCATGTCTATGAAAAGCTGCTCAAACTGGCGCTGCGCTTCAGATTCATTACCTTAATGATTGCCGTAGCTTCATTATTTGGTGCCTTGGGATTATCGAAACTGATTGGCACCGAATTTGTACCGGTTCCTGACAAAGGCGAAATCCGCATTAAGTTTGAAACACCGGTAGATTCTTCGCTTGAATACTCACAAGCCAAACTGCAACAAGTCGATCAGATTATCCGTCAACACCCTGATGTTAAAGCAACTTATGGCGTAATTAATGGTGTAACTGACCGTGGTAAAAACCACGTCAGCCTGCGAGTGACCGTGACACCACGGATCGAACGCGAAAAAAGCCTGACCGAGCTCAACAATGAGTTTCGACAACGCCTGCAATCGGTTGCCGGGATCAGTATTACCTCGGTTGCATCTGCCGATGAAACCGTTTCGGGTGGTCAAAAGCCAATTATGATCTCGATCAAGGGCCCCGACCTGGATGAACTGCAAAAAATTTCCGATCGTTTTATGACAGAGATTGCCAAGATTGACGGTATTGTCGATTTGGAAACCTCACTGAAAGAACCCAAGCCGACACTCGGCGTGCAGATCAATCGTGTCTTGGCCAGTGATTTAGGATTATCCGTGAATCAGATTGCCAATGTGGTTCGTCCACTGATTGCCGGTGATGATGTCACCACCTGGCAGGATGAAAAAGGCGAAACTTATGATGTGAATTTGCGCCTGACGGAAGACCAGCGCAGCTTGCCACGTGATTTACAGAACATGTATATCACTTCAAATAAAACCGATGCCAATCATCAGCCGATTCTGATTCCACTTTCGAGTGTGGCCAAGTTTGAAGAAAAACTCGGTGCTTCACAAATTAACCGCCGTGATCTGGCACGTGAAGTTCTGATAGAAGCCAATACCGCTGGTCGTCCTACAGGAGATATCGGCACGGATATCAGCCGGCTACAAGCCAATTTTGATATGCCGCCAGGTTATAGCTTTGATACCCAAGGTTCAAATGCCGATATGGCAGAATCCGCAGGCTATGCCCTGACCGCCATCACCCTGTCGATTGTGTTTATCTACATTGTGTTGGGTTCACAGTTTAATAGCTTTATCCATCCTGCGGCGATTATGGCCTCCTTGCCATTATCCTTGATTGGTGTGTTCCTGGCGCTGTTCCTGTTTAATTCCACCATGAACCTGTTTTCGATTATCGGGATTATCATGCTAATGGGACTGGTGACCAAGAATGCGATTCTGCTGATCGACTTTATTAAAAAAGCCATGGATCGCGGTGAAGAGCGTTATGATGCGATTATTGCCGCGGGGAAAACCCGACTGCGTCCCATTTTAATGACCACCAGCGCCATGGTCATGGGTATGGTGCCCTTATCCTTAGGGCTGGGTGAAGGCGGTGAACAAAGTGCGCCGATGGCCCATGCCGTGATTGGCGGGGTGATCACCTCAACCCTGCTCACTTTGGTGGTTGTCCCCGTGATCTTTACCTACCTGGATGACTTTAAGAATTTTATGCTGCGTCAGATGCGTAAAATCATGGCATAATTTAATGCAACACAATGAGGTGACATTCCCAAATGCTCATCTCATTTTTTATTGTATAATCTCTGCTTTAACGCTTAATTTTTTAGGACAGTTTCCATGCGCGCGAGTCGCTTTTTATTTGCAACGTTAAGAGAAACCCCGAACGATGCTGAGGTTATTTCCCATCAGTTGATGCTTCGTGCCGGTATGATTCGTAAGTTGGCTTCAGGTCTGTACACCTGGCTGCCGATGGGCGTTCGCGTATTAAATAAAGTTGAAGCGATCGTTCGCGAAGAAATGGACAAGGTCGGTTCACTTCAGGTCTATATGCCGGTGACTCAACCTGCGTCTTTATGGGAAGAATCAGGTCGTTATGTACAATACGGTCCTGAGCTGTTACGTTTCAATGACCGCCACGGTAACCCGTTTGTACTGGGTCCAACCCATGAAGAAGTCATCACTGATTTAGCACGCAATGAACTAAAAAGTTATAAGCAGCTCCCTGCCAACTTCTATCAGGTGCAAACCAAATTCCGTGACGAAATTCGTCCGCGTTTTGGGGTAATGCGTTCACGTGAATTCATCATGAAAGATGCCTACTCTTTCCATGCCAATCAGGAATCATTGCAACAAACCTACGACGACATGTATGCAGCCTACTGCAAAATCTTTACTCGTCTTGGTTTAGATTTCCGTCCAGTTCAAGCAGATACCGGTTCGATTGGTGGTTCAGGTTCACACGAATTCCATGTACTGGCTTCAAGCGGTGAAGATGATATCGCATTTTCGACCGAATCAGACTACGCCGCCAATATTGAAATGGCTGAAGCCGTTCTGGTCGGCGAACGTGCGGCACCAACTCAAGAACTTAAACTGGTTGATACGCCAAATCAAAAAACCATTGCGGATGTATCTGCCTTCTTGGGCACGGATCCAGCTCACTCAGTAAAAGCATTGCTTGTTCAAGGCATTGCAAAAGAGGATGGTGCTGTTCCTGTGGTTGCTTTATTCCTTCGTGGCGATCACGAACTGAATGAAATTAAAGCCGAGAAGCATGCACAAATTGCAGCTCCACTCACTTTTGCAACCGAAGAGCAAATCGCAGCACTTGGCTTGACGGCTGGTTTTGTAGGCCCACAAGGTCTGGTTGAAAAAGGTGTCACCGTCATTGTTGACCGTGCAGCTTCTGTTCTTTCTGACTTTGTGGCCGGTGCTAATGCAGCTGACAAGCATGCAACCGGCGTAAACTGGGAACGTGATGCACAGTTCACTGAAGTTTATGACTTGCGTAATGTAGTTGAAGGTGACCCTTCTCCAGATGGCAAAGGCACACTGCAAATCAAACGTGGTATCGAAGTGGGTCATATCTTCCAGTTGGGTCAGAAATACTCTGAAGCATTGGGCTGTAAAGTCTTGGGTGAAGATGGCAAACCATTCACTGTGACCATGGGTTGTTATGGTATTGGGGTAACACGTGTGGTTGCGTCTGCCATTGAACAAAACTTTGACGAGAAAGGCATTATTTGGCCAACTGCCATTGCCCCGTTTGAAGTGGCCATTGTACCGATGAATGCACATAAATCACCACGCACAGTAGAAGCAGCTGAAGCGCTTTATGCTGAACTCACTGCTGCGGGTTATGACGTAATTCTAGATGATCGTAACGAACGTCCAGGCGTTAAATTTTCTGACCTTGAGTTGACCGGTATTCCACACCGTATTGTGATTGGTGAAAAAGGCTTGGATGCAGGTACTTTTGAATATAAAGGTCGCCGTGATGCTGAATCTGTAAATATTTCCAAAGAAGAGTTGTTGGCTAAAATCGCTAAATAATTTTGCTTTCTTAATAAAAAAATCCCGTCAAGTGCGGGATTTTTTATTCTTTTTAACTTAACAGAATTTATGTCCACCGAAGCAGTTCGGTTGAAAGTTCTGGCCTTTAAGCTCTAAATTTTTCAAAGGAAAATCAAGAAGTGCCGGGTTTTTAATTTCTTTCACATCTAAAGCTCCATCAAATACACAATTCAAAAGACTTCCACATGCTCTGGGTTTTGATGTTAAATCATGATTAATCCCTGCAATGGTTTGTGCTAATACCGCATTAGTAATATCCACACCTTTATTTGGACTAATATCACCAAGATTTACCTCATCCTCGATTGCCATCCACCAACCTTGATTAGCAGCAACGGCAGCACCCGGCCAAAGTATTTTTTGCGATTGTAATGATAAAGATGCTGGGTTATTCAAATACAATGCATGGATTAAGCCAAGATCTTGATCCACTGTAATATCTGTTCTAAGGCCTGTCATATAGCCTGTAATTTGTTTATCCAGTGTAAGCTCAAATAAATCCAGTGGCTTTAAAATGGCCTTTAATGGGCCACTAAAATCAATTCTGTCAACTGTACCAGTCCCCTTTAATTTAACTTCACTCATTCGTGTTCCTGAAACTATAGTGGCTGGAATCACAAATGGCGCATTGGTACTTGTTAAATTAAAAGTATAATCATTCGATTTATAATGAAGTTCCAGATCCTGCCCCAATATTGTTCCCGTAACAGCACCTTCAATATATTTATTGCCAGTTGATGCATAGGTCATTGTTCTTGGATTAGTTACAGCTGTTCCTTTGGCTTCTTTAGTCTTCATATATCCACTAAAACTATTAATACCATTTGGTGTGGCCGTATTTTCTGTACCCATAGTCAGTAGACCTGAAATCTTTTCTGCACTTAAACGGAAACCCAAAACTTCACGTGTAGATGCCTGATTTGGATTTTTTATAGCAAATTGAACAAAAGGATTAGTAATCAAAGCAGAGGTCGCAGCACGATCCATTCCATTTGCAGAATTACCACTTAAGGAAATATGATCAATATCAATATCACAACCAGTTGCACCATTAATTCCTCCACAACCAAGTTGCAGTTTTTTAATATTGGCATTAATTTCCATTTCAGCTTCTAGACCCAATTTATAAAATGAGATATTTCTCTGGTCATATGCCTCTCCCAAATTATCAACTTGGTTAAATCCGGCCTGAACCTCCATTGACAATAAAGCTTGTCCATTAATATTTGAAAGCTCCTGATCTTCTAATGAGGTTAATGCAGATACATGACCACTCAATCCCACCATCGCCGCAACTAGACTCTTTAATATTATTTTTTTCATTTTTCTCATCCTGAATTTAGCGTGGTGTGATTCCCAGCGTGCTACGAATAGTGCCACCAGTCAGTGCAATACTTGCCATGTTTTGCATATTGCCATTGGTCGCCATCGCAAAATTGGTTTTAAATGGTGTCGCGATATTATTTTCATAATTGAGTTTGACCTGATTATCCAACGTTACGGTATCAGCACTGACACGAACTTTCCCATTAACACCCAAATGACCTTCCATCCGGTTAAAGTTGATCGAAGAAACGTTTAATGCTTCTGTTGTTAAATCAATATCTTCATTGGAGATACTGAAGTAGCTACCCAGATTAGCTTTATCTGCACTTTCTTCTGATGTGAGTGGCCTAAATTTAAAGTTTGCATCAAATGACAAAAAGTTGGTATCTGGTGAACTTGCGGTTGGATCTACCCCAGGAATAATCAGAAGCTCACCATTTCCATCGAGCTTAAAGGCAATATTGGTCAGTACATCATCACGTTTAGAAAAGTTATCGTGAGGCACATAGCCTCCGCATTTACTGACTGATGCAGTGCTACAGTTATATTTAGATCCTGGTAATTGCCCCATTGCGAGCTCTGCTTTTGCTGCAATCAGTAATTTATCGGCACGAATATAAATCCCTTCATCTTCATAGCCAATAATCCCTTCAGATTTAATCAAAGCATCGATATTTCTAAAGCCTGCATAATAGTTAACAGCTTCACCCTGTACACCGTCCTGACCATCAATCAATATAATTGAAGTTGTACTTGGCAAACCGGTTTTCTTGTCGACCCCGTATCCTTCAGTAGAGGCCATGATGTTATAAGCAATTGCCTGCTTATTATCTGTTCCATAAGTTGTTCCAGACAACGCGACATTGGCATTTAAATTATAAATAGGAATACCAATCCCCCATGAACCGCCATCCCCACCAAGTTCTGTCAAGGAGTTATCTGAAATAAAACGTGCTTTCGCAGCAATTGCCTGAAAGTCCATTCCTCGTACTGCAATAAAAGCAAAATCCTCTCCATCTCCTGCTGTACTCAATGTCTGTTTCAGTACATCACTACTATGCCCCAAGGTTTTTCGCATATTTTCATTGATGATAAAATCGAGACTTTTAGCCGTAATAGTATTTATATAAATATCACCAAAATCGATATAGGCATTTTTACCATGTAAATTTTCATCAGCATTCCGTGTTGTCAGGGGCCTAATATTGGAGAATTGGACTGCATAGCTTCCATGGCCAGTATGACCAATTTCAAGCACGGTAGGCACGATGTTGCTTGGGTGACCACTAGCAGCACCAGTAAAGTCGGCAGATAAGCCCAGATGCAACCCCCCTTCACCCACCAGATCGCTATATCCTGCTGCAGTTTTGTCTTGACGCTGTAAAACACCATTTAACTTGTTACTTACATCAAAAGTACCAATCTGGGTTTGATCGGCATTCATGGATAATCTGGCATTGGTCACCGCACCTGAAGCCCCAAGACGCATAATATTTTTACGTTCGTTATTTGGCGTGTTATAACGCAAGTCAATATTAACGCCAGGATTGGTCGGATTAACCCGGCCAACAGCAATATCAGTGGTATCCTCAACACGTTTTAAATCCACATAATGGTCTTGATTGCCATTTCGGGTAGTGAGTACAACACCTTCATTGGGGTCAATGTACATATAGCCCTGACCCGCAAAATTAAAGTTAAAGTCATTTAAAATCAGGCTATTTTCACCTAGTTTATGACTAATGGTGGCATTTTTAAGTTGAAAATCGATACTGGCAATTGCCTCTTTATTAAATAAACCTGCAGTAGTTTGTAATAGAACACTAAGCGGCGTAGAGGTACTAATCCCTAATGCACCTAGACTTTGACTAGATTGTACGCCAGCAGTCCGAATACTATTCGCAGACTGGCTACATGGATTGGTCGTACAGGCTGTCTTTACCAGTTTTAAATCTGCAGTGGCTTGAAATGGTGAAACACTTGCAGCAAGCCGAAGTCCTGCCCCTTGTGAAGTAGCACCTACATCTATTTCAAGTTGACTAATAATTGGCTTATTATCTTTTCCAATAATTTCAACATTATGTAGACCTAAACCCATTTTAGTACTGGCAGTTGGATTGGGATCATACCAATTGACTTGAGCAATGTTGGCTTTAGAAATTTCATGAGTAATCACCATACCATCTTGTCCAGTGACTTCGCTCAATACCTGCTCTTCAATGGTTTCAAGTGCATAAGCTTGCTGTATAAGACACATGCATACCGTTAGTAACTTCAACTTTATTGTTGTTTTTTTCATTTTTATATCCTTATGCTGTACTTGACGCTGCGATTAACAACGACTTTGTGCCCCACCTGTACAGTTATAACCAAATATTTTCAAATTACCGGACATATGCAGATTTCCATGAACATTCAATCCCATAAAACCTTTTTCGGCCCCCTTATCAAATGAAGGCACATCTTGTGTCGAGGTAGAAAAACCGCCTTCGGTATTATAGGTGCGTGCTGTATAAGTGTCATAAGTACCTGTATTGGCATAACCTTCTAGTGCACCACCCCCTGTACCCGTTTCAATCGACACTGTACTGAAACCCAAGTTTCTGATTTTCAAAGGTTTGTCATCATAAAAGCTGACTTTCATCGCTGTTTGCGGTTCATTACGATGATTAATGATGGTTGTTCCATCGATAGAAAACTTGTCAATCTGAATCGTGCCCTGAATACCTTTAAATACTAACCATT
The DNA here is from genome assembly GCF_013416975.1 of Acinetobacter sp. YH18001. Classification (NCBI taxonomy): domain Bacteria; kingdom Pseudomonadati; phylum Pseudomonadota; class Gammaproteobacteria; order Moraxellales; family Moraxellaceae; genus Acinetobacter; species Acinetobacter sp. YH18001. The sequence continues at coordinate 34,395 of NZ_VPEU01000014.1, forward strand.
TTTTATTCCCATTGGCATCGACATGATTATTTGGGGCTATTGCCAAACGGCAAAACTGTTTTGTTGCACCACATGTTGTCGGATCTAAAACATAAAATACTTCTAGTGGATTATCATTTCCATCAAGTCGAGAAATTGTATCTTTGGTTAAATCTGTGGCGTAAATATGATTTAAGGATAAAGTCCAGTTAAGGTCTGCTCCGCCCTGTCCTACTGTCTCAGTTAACTCTTGCTGATTAAGGACTTCCAATCCGGCTTGACTGAGCATAGAGGTACATATCAATGCGCAGAGGGTCAATAATTTGGACATTTTTATACTCCCTTACAGACCAGTTGTTCTAATTTTTAAATGCTGAATCAGTACGCCATCAATGACTGCAGACCCAAAATTCTTACTTATACCATCAGTACTCTTGAATACGACTCCCGTGGAGTTGGGGCCATCTTTGGCGCGCAGCAAATTTGTTCCTGGGATACGCTCTGTAGTCCCTATTGAAATACTACTGTGAGTGGCGTTACGGCCTTGATAAAGCACGGTCGCATCTGAAGCATTATTTTTAATCGGCGTACCACAACTATAGACATTACAGGTTGAACCTTTTAAATCAGATTCTCCTAGTCCACCCCCATAATTCTGATAAATTTGATTATAGATAGCAGGAATATTTGGAATACGTGTCACTTCTAAAATAATATTATTGCCTTCTGAACCGACCACAAAAGGCTGATACATATTACCGAGCACCAGGTTAATATTTGGACTATATAAATATAAACCCTCAGAATCATGAAATATGGGAGCAGCACTTCCATTTAAGGCTGGGGTCGGGACATTACCATCAAGTGCATCTGTTTTTGCTGCGGTACTTAGACGAATACCTTTACTGTTAAGATTGCTATCGCTACTGCTTAGAGTTTCTGGCCGATCATTGGTATTTAAACGAACGATACTTGCCATTCCTAAAGTTTGATTATAGTCCTTATTATCCGATTCCAAGGTTTGGAATAACCGAACTTGCGAACCATTTAAACTGAGACCATTGGCAACAAATTGCGTTCTTAATCGGTAATTTGTATCAAGCCCTGAAGTGGGCCCACCTGTTATAGGATCGACAACATTAGAGGAATTAAGCTCACGTGCAAAAATATCACTCCAAAACCCCAATTTAATATTATTATCACTTTCATCTGGAGCAATCTTGGCAAGAGGCGCTTCTAGAGCAATATAGCCTACATCTTTAGCAGCGTCCTTAAACTGTTTGACGCTTTCAGTTCCTGCCCGGAATAACCAAGGATTATCTGCAGATCCCCAACTAAAACCCTGATTACTGTATCGCGTGCTCAGCGAGTCATCACTTTTTGATAATGCCAGACCATAAATGAAAACATCTGCCTTGGTACGCAGGCTTCCAATATTGGCATTTTGTGCAGCAGCTTTTGCCATATTTATTGCATTTCGTACAACTTCATCATGCACGGTATTACTGGCTGTTGTTGCCTGTTCTTTCGCATAATCTGCAGCCAACTGATTTAGCATTTCAGTGGTCTTGGCTGCAAGCTGACTATCTACTGTATTTTTAATGACATTTGCACGAACATAGCTTGGAAACTGCTGTTTAAAACTTTGGTAAAAAGGTGAATTTGGAAGATTCGCTGCATAATTATTTCCGTATAACAATTCAATCATTTCCAGAGTATTTTTAAGTGCAGCTGCTTTCGACCGATCAGTTAACCATGGGGTAATTGACTCTTTTGTTGTACCATCATTTACAAAATTCAAGCCAGCTGAACTACCATTATAATAATCAGCATAACGCTGATCATAATACTGTTTCATAATTGGTGAATCGAGATATTGTTGGACTAGACTACCACGATAGCTAGCAGCATATTCAGCTGTAATTTCACTCGCTACGCGGGTACGATTGTCTGTAATATAAGCATCTCGGCTTGATGCATACGTATCTCCATATACATGGTTATAGATTCTCGCACGTTCAGCTAGATAAGCATTATGGTAAGTATTGCTATAAACTTTATCGTATAAACGCTCCCCTAGCTTTTCATAGTTTTCACCAGTTGGAATAATGCGAATAAAACCCGTATCCGCCTGTCCCGGATTTTCAATACCTCTGGCATAACTGGAACCAGCAGAAATATCTTTAGGGCCTTGAAACACCATTTTAAAATCATCAAGTACGAGCGCAACCCCCTCACCCGTGGTGTCAGAAAGAGAAGAATCTGATAATTCCTGCATCGCATGCGCAGAAGGCAACAGGATTAAACCAATTGTCATTGCTAAATAATTTTTGCGAAATTTAAATAGATCTTTTATCTGAGTCATCTCACTCTTTCCTTTTTATCCGATGCTCCGCATCTTTATGTTTCAGCTTCCCAGCCGCTACATTTTGTTTTTTATGATGCATTGCATCTTTTTTATGGTTATTCGGAATCTATTATGCTGACTTTTAATACAGATGCCAAAGTCAATTGAAGCAAAAACCTGAGTTTCCGATGAATGAAAATCTCAAAAAAATAAACGGGACATATAGTCCCGTTATTCAATATCTTAAACTACTTAGGTCTTCGGCAAAGTAACGCCAGTTTGACCTTGATATTTTCCGCCACGATCTTTATATGAGGTTTCACACACTTCATCAGACTCAAAAAATAGCATTTGTGCGACGCCTTCCCCTGCATAAATACGCGCAGGAAGGTTGGTGGTATTCGAGAACTCTAAAGTTACATGACCTTCCCACTCTGGCTCAAGCGGAGTGACGTTGACAATGATACCGCAACGCGCATAAGTCGACTTGCCCAGGCAAACCGTCAGTACATTACGTGGAATACGGAAATACTCGATGGTACGGGCCAATGCAAATGAGTTCGGTGGAATAATACAAACATCCGATTCAATATCAATAAAGCTGCGTTCATCAAAGTTCTTCGGATCGACAATTGCAGAATGCACATTGGTAAATACTTTAAATTCCCGTGCACAACGCACGTCATAACCATAGCTCGATACGCCATACGAAATCAGCTTTTGACCATTTTCATCCAAACGTACCTGGTTTTCTGCATACGGTTCAATCATGCCGTGTTTTTCGCTCATTTCGCGAATCCAACGATCAGACTTAATTGCCATTGATATAATCCAAAAATCTTAAGAACAAGTTATTGCGACGTACTTTAACTGAAATTGCCCTCAATGAAAATAAGTGAAGTGCTTGCAGCCAAAGTGGATAAAAAATTGCTGATGGATATCAGCTTATAAACTTAAAAGTGCAGAATAGCTTAAAGGAATCGAAAAGCTCATTAACACCAGTGATGCGGTTTTTTGCAGGTTTTTTTGATTGAGCCAGCGACTGTTTTTTCTAGCCAGTATTGAGCCGAGGAAAGTCCAGAAGAATGCAATCGGAATCAGCAAAACCAGGAATACTAACATATGAGTCACATAGTGCTGACTGCTTTTCCAGACAATCACCGGAAAGATCGCTGAAGCAAATAAAAGTGCTTTAGGATTTAACAAGGTTGCCAGAAATAGTTCTCGTGCACGAATCGAGACATTTTCAAAATTTTCACTGAGTTCTGCCGTGCGCCATAATTTCACAGCCAGAAAAAGGATATAGCCGGCACTAAACAGCTTGAGAATGGTCGGCAAAAGCGGAAGATGAACGGAAATTTTTCCGATCAGAATGCCCCAAAAGCTAATGGCAATCAGATAGCCAAAGGCTTCAGCAGGAATTAAACGAAATGTTTTTTTAAATCCGACCTGTATGCCTGAAGATGCCAATAAGGTATTGGTTGGGCCTGGTGTTAAAAGAATGGTTGCCACTAAACCAATAAAAAACCATGAAATCATAGTTTGACCTCGCTCTAATCCGCGTAGCATAGAATAGTTCGGTCAATGCTGCAAAAAAATAATTGTAAGAGAACATATAATCAGAATTCACACTGAATTAAATCAATTTAATTCAATCACTTGAAACCATTTTGGGAACCAATACGCAACAGTCATTTCAGTCAATTTTCTTAATTTAAAGCTGTTTATTTCCGTGAATTATTAATAAAAAAGCCCTAACTTGAATTAGGGCTTAAATATGTGAACTCTCTATTTAATGGGTCAATTAGAAAATTCGGCTCTGATCTTTTTCGGCCTTAGGTAGCTGCGCTGCAATTTTTTCTGCAATCAGCATATAGCTTTCGGCTGCATCATCTCCGGCAATGACTGAAGGTGTGCCAGCATCGGCATTTTCACGAATTTCAGCATCTAAAGGTAAGCGACCCAATAATGGAATATGATATTGCTCAGACAGTTTATCTCCACCGCCTGTGCCAAAAATCTGTTCTTCAAAACCACAATTTGAACAGATATGGGTCGACATATTTTCAATCACGCCCATGATCGGAATTTGCACACGGTTAAACAGTTCAATGCCTTTGGTCGCATCGAGTAGGGCCACGTTTTGTGGTGTGGTGACAATCACTGCCCCGGTTACCGGAATGCGCTGTGCCAACGTCAACTGGATATCCCCTGTACCGGGTGGCATATCAATCATCAGAACATCAAGATCTGGCCATAAGGTCTGGTTAAATAATTGCATCAATGCACCGGTGGCTTTCGGTCCACGCCAAGCCACTGGAGTATTGTGATCACCAGTTAAATGGCCAATCGATAACACTGCCATTCCATAGGCTTCGATAGGGACAAACTGTTCCGCTTCGATCATCGGCGTTTTGCCCGCATTACCGAGCATGGTCGGAATACTCGGACCATAAATATCGGCATCCAGCACACCGACCTTTAAGCCTAATTTTTGCAGAGCCAGTGCCAGATTCACTGTAGTCGTCGATTTACCTACACCGCCCTTGCCGGATGACACCAGAATCACATTTTGAATACGTGGATGTTTTGGTACATCACGTTGCTGAGGTGCAGCTTTTTGAATCGGTGGATTATTGGGATCAGCTTCTTCTTGTTTTGCAGGCTGGGCGGAGGCATCCACCACAGGGGGAAGATTGGGTTTTGCTTCTGCTTTAGGCTGACTGGAACAGCTTTCACCTTTGGCATGCTTATGCCCGCAGCCATCCGATTTATGACTTTTAGGCCCAGTTTTTTGCTGAATCACATGCATATTCAGTTCTTGAATACCACATTTTTGCAAAGCTTGCGCCAGTTCATCATGGATTTGTTGCAGATCTTGTTTTTCTTCAGGATAAGTATTTAAGGTGATTTGTAGGATCTCAGCTTGAACATTGACCTGAGTAATACGCTGTTTGAGCGGATCATTTGAATTTGGCAACAGATAGTTTTGCAATACTTTTTGCACAGCTTCTTCGTTCACCTCCTGCGAAGGTGAAAAGACCGATTTGAGCGAAGAAAGCCACGACATAGGTTACTCCAAAACTATAGATAGATATCCGAATGGCATAGTTTAACGGGGTTTTCGCTTAAGGTTAAGCACTCTGCCGAGAAGATCGAGGAGATATCTGCAATTTCCAACCATTTTACTTGGTTTTGTTGGATTGTAGCGGATAGGCATGCTAAAAGTGAATCAATCAAAGTAAAGCCAACTGGATTCTTTTTGATGTGAAAAGAATTTTTATTGATTTTAGGTGTAGCAAGCCACTTTAACCTTCTTTGATTAAAGTGGCTCTACAATAATCACAGTCTATTTATGATTTTTATTATTTTCAGACTTGTGCTGCTGATCCTTGGCATTTTTATCCTGATCTTCTTTAGATTCACTCTTGTCAGACTGACCTGATTTCGATTCTGAATTTTGAGCTTTGGCATCTTTTTGCTGATCAGAATCATTGCCCTGAGATTGATTTTCTTTCATTTTATTCATGCTATCAGCCGCCATCTGTTTCAGCTCACCCAGCTTGGTAGAGGCTTCACTGACTAACTCAGTAATCTTCTGTTTTGTATCTTCAAACTTATGTACAGCCTCATCTTTTAAATTGGCCATGCTTGCCTGTTGATCGGTCTGAGCTTCTTTAGCATTTTGTTTATCTGACTGATTCGATGATTTATCTTCAGTGCTATGATCAGCTTTTGCCTTTTTTGCGTCATCTGAACCTTGATCATCATTTTTCTGACCGTTGGACTTGCCATGTTTTAGCTCATTCAGAAGTTTTTCGCCTTTTTGTAATAGCTCCTCACCAATCGCAATGGCCTTCGCTTTTAAATCATCCATCTTAAAGCTTTCAGTTTTGTTATCTGATTGCTCATTTTTCGAATTATCTTTTTGATCAGATGGCTGCTCTTTAGAGGCTTCATCCTTCGATTCCGAGTCAGCGCCTGTATCTTTAGAGTTTTGTTTGCTATCAGAATTTTCATCAGTCTGGTGTGGCTTTGTATCTTGTGTATCATGCGACTGATTGTGCTTCTGGTCATTCTGGTTTTGCTTTTGCTCTTCTTTGGCTTTCTGATTTAATTGTTTCTCATGTTGTTCTTTGTCTTGATTTTGCTTTGAACTATTGCTCTGGTTCTGCTGAGTCATGAGGTACCCTCCTTAGGCATATCATATAAACAATCAGCCATTTTTTAGCACAAAGCGTGGGGGCAAATCGGGCGCAGTAAGCAAACTGCAACAAAGCCTGTACATGTTGTTGCTATTGTTTGCAGTCTGTAGCATGAGCTGCGCCCAATCAGTATTGCAAAGTCAATAATCCAACTCTTTTGGATTCTGGCGATTCAAGTCCATCGATTACTTGGGGTTTCGACAAAGTCTGGCTTGGTAAACCTGTCAGCACATTTTCTTTGGCTTCTCATTCAAATGCCGTTATAGCATAGTTTCCAAAGCCAAAGAATCAGTGTTGCCAATTCACAGCAGATGTTTATAGGATGCAAATGCATCAGGAGATATTATTTCAAGTCAGACACGCAAGGTGCTCATAAAGCTGAGCGCAGAGAACAACCAGATCAACAGAATGAAGCTGCGTGCTTGATTGAAGTTGTCGACATCTGTGCCATGTAGCATGTTATGACGGCTCATGGTCACATTTGAGCTTGAATCCATTTTATAGGCAGTAAGTTCAGCAAAATACGGATTCAGTTCAATCGCAATTTTAGACTTATGCCACAGGCTTTTAATTTCATTGCCTTTTAAACCCGGTACGATTTTATAGACATCGACAAACTTGGTGCCATTTTGCTTGAGGAAACCTGCTTTGATCAGGATATCTGTCAAAATACCTTCGAGCTGCGCATAAACATTTGGAATACAACCGCTGTAAAAGCCAAGTTTGTACATTTTCAAGCTTTCAAGCAGCACCAAACGGCGCTTGGCTTTGATGTCTTCATCAATCTCTAAGGCATCGAAGGCTTTCAGCATTTCAGTCTGGAAATATTCGCTATTGATCATATCGAGTAGCTTAAATTGCTCAATATCTTCAAGCTGGTGAATGGCCGGCCAAAAATGCATCAAATTTAAAGCATCATTGGCAAACTTCGCGCCAATCGGTTGATCGAGCTGATCTGCCAGTACTTGGAAATAAGCATCTTGCGCGACTAAACCCGATAAGTTTTTGATTAAAAGTGTATGTTCATCTGCCGAGATGTCTTCAAGATAAGCTTCTGCATCTTTTAAAATCTGACTGCCCAACTGTTTTTGACTCGCTGCATTTTGTTTAATACGCGTGACAGGTTGGTCAAAATCAAAATCATCTTCGTCAATCATGGTTTTCTAGCTCAAAGCTTTTAGATCAATGGCCTATTATCGCTGTTATTGGCAACGCAATATAGGGAAATCTACATTTCCAAGACATTCTGTAAATACAAAGACCTTTCGACACGAATTCGCGGTGAAATGGAATTGATTCGCTTAAAGGATTGCTTTGTATTCGGACCTGCATCAGGTAAAATCATCCACCTTGCATAATATACGAATGAGAGAGTCATATCCGTGCGTAATATCTTAGTCACTAACGCCCTTCCATACGCCAATGGCCCGATTCATATGGGTCACCTACTCGGTTATATCCAAGCTGATATTTGGGTACGTGCGATGCGTGCAATGGGTCATGATGTGACTTATGTCTGCGCGGACGATGCTCACGGCACAGCCATCATGTTACGTGCTGAAGCCAACGGAATTTCACCGGAAGCACAAATTGCCAACGTGCAAAAGGAACATATCCGTGATTTTGACGGTTTTGCGGTGCACTTCGATCATTATGATTCTACCCATAGCGATACCAACCGTGCACGTGCATCTGAAATCTATATCAAAAACCGTGATGCCGGCAATATCGCGGTTCGTCCTGTCACCCAGCTTTTCGATCCTGAAAAAGGCATGTTCCTCTCCGACCGTTTCATTAAAGGCACCTGCCCGAAATGTAAAGTAGAAGATCAATATGGCGATTCATGTGAAGTTTGCGGTGCAACTTATAATGCAACCGAATTATTGAACCCACATTCGACTTTAAGCGGTGCAACACCCGTCGAAAGATCATCTGACCATTACTTCTTTAAGTTGCCGAATTTTGGTGAATACCTGCAAAAATGGACACGTGATGAAGGCCGCTTACCGGTCTCGATTGCCAACAAGTTAGATGAATGGTTTGAAAATGGCCTGAATGATTGGGATATTTCGCGTGATGCGCCATATTTCGGTTTTGAAATTCCAGACGCACCCAACAAATACTTTTACGTGTGGGTCGATGCGCCAATTGGCTACATGTCGAGTTTTGAAAACTATATCAAAACCAAACGTCCTGATTTAAGCTTTGATGACTACTGGAAAAAAGATTCTAAAAATGAGGTGTATCACTTCATTGGTAAAGACATTGTGTATTTCCATGCGCTGTTCTGGCCGGCAATGCTAGAAGGTGCTAACTACCGTACGCCATCAGGTTTATTCGTGAATGGTTTCTTGACCGTAAATGGCCAAAAGATGTCAAAATCTCGTGGTACCTTCATTAAAGCTGAAACCTATTTAGAGCATTTAAACCCAGAATATTTACGTTATTACTTTGCTTCTAAACTTTCTGACAAAGTTGAAGATTCGGACTTGAACCTGGATGATTTCGTTCAAAAAGTAAATTCTGACTTGGTTGGTAAAGTGGTCAACATTGCCAGCCGTTGTGCGAAGTTCATCAATACTAAATTTGATAACAAGTTAAGTGCAAACTGTGCAGAGCCTGAATTGGTTCAAAGCTTCATTGATGCGGGTGATTCAATCGCAGCACAATATGAGTCACGTGAATTCTCTGCTGCGATTCGTGAAATCATGGCACTTGCAGATAAAGCGAACCAATATATCGATGAGAAAAAGCCTTGGGCGCTGGCGAAGCAGGAAGGTCAGGAACAACAAGTACATGACGTATGTTCTGTCGGTATTAACTTGTTCCGTCAATTGGCTGTTTATTTGGCTCCGGTGTTGCCAACACTGGCGCAACAAGTTCAAGATTTCTTGCAATTAGAATCTTTCGACTTCGCTTCTCGTGAAACGATTCTGGTCGGTCACGAAATTGCATTGTTCCAACCATTGATGCAACGTGTAGATCCAAAAGCGGTTGCCGCAATGGTCGATGCGTCTAAAGATTCTTTGGCTGCCCCTGCTGAAACAGCAAAAACGGAAAAGAAAAAAGAGAAGAAAGCATCGACTAAACCTGAACCGAAAGTGGGCGAAGCTGAAATTATTAATATTGATGATTTTATGAAAGTTGACCTGCGTGTGGCTGAAGTTTTAGAAGCAGCTCACGTTGAAGGTTCTGACAAACTTCTTCAATTGACTTTAAATGTAGGCGAAGCTGAACCACGTAATGTATTCAGTGGTATTCGTGAGTTCTACCAACCTGAAGACCTAAAAGGCAAATTGGTGGTGATGGTGGCTAACCTTGCTCCACGTAAGATGCGTTTTGGTATTTCGAACGGTATGGTGTTAGCTGCGGGTAATGGCGACGGCGTTTGGGTGATTTCACCTGAATCTGGTGCTCAACCGGGTGATAAAGTGTCTTAATTTTTAGACCTAAATATAAAAATCCCCTCAATTGAGGGGATTTTTTACTGCTGAGGACTTATCGAATTCTGTGAAAAATTCGGAGATCTTGGTCCATATAACAAACCTTTTTGCTGATTCAACCGTGGCGAATACAACAATTGACTTACCGTACCTGATAGTACATACGCCTTATCACTTAAATGATTCGAGATTTGATCCACCAAAGCACCAACCAACATACCCACTAAACCAGCATTATTATTGCTGTTAGCAAGGATCTGCTTTTCTGAACCTTCCCAAAGAAGTTGACCAGTTTTTAAATCAACCAATTTAGCTTCTACAGCTACCGTAGCTACCGTTTGAATCACTTGATACTTCGAACCATACTCTTTTACTTTCACATACAAAGCAGCATCAGCGCCAAAAATCTCTTGTAGCTTTTGAGTGCTTACTGTTTGAGCATCAGAACCGTTATAAATACCATTTTCCTTAAACATCGTATCGACAACGCTAATAGGGAAAACGTAATAACCTGCCTCTGCAACAGGAACAGTTACTGTTGACCAATAACTATAAATTGCACGTGTATCAGGAGATTCATTCACAGGTGGCATCACCAAAATAGACTTTGGCATATGCGCGGTGTAGCTGCTTAAATCACGCGTATTTTTAGGGGCTACTGCACAACCTGTAACTAACAATGTTACTGCAACTAAAGCGAATAAATGTTTTAACTGTTTCATTTTTTCGCTCCTGCAATAATAGTTTGACTTGTCATTTTTTTCAGTAAACGATCCATCAAAACAGTTGATTCTGGATAAACCTGACGCTCTAACTCAAAATACTCTACTGCTCGTGGGCCATTATTAAGATTTAAATTTAATAGCCCTAAATGTGCATATAAACCCGGGGGCACAGCCGCATTTTTAGCTTTAGCCTTCTCTATATCTTTTTCAAGTTTAGCAATCTGCTCTTGAGGAGAGGTTTTTTCAGGAACACTTAACAACAAATAAGTTTGTTGCGGATATGTACCCCAACTATATAAAGATTTAGGACCACTTGCACAACCAACCAAACTTAGTGACATCACAGCACCAAGTAATAAAAAAATATTTTTCACAGAATAATCCTATTACTTGTTTGACCATTTACCAGTCTGTAAATCAAGCACAAGATTATTCACTGCTTCACGTACAGCTAAATCTAAAACCTTACCGTTTAATGTTGAGTCATAAGATGCGGTCGAACCAAAACCAAGCACTTCACGCTCACTTAACGCATACTCACCTGCACCTTGTACTGAGTGAACCACTTCTGCAGTTTTTACATCAACTACATTAAGATTAACTTTTGCATAAGCGATTTGCGTTTTACCACGACCTAATACACCAAATAATTGGTGATCACCTACTTCTTTACGACCAAATTCAGAAACATCCCCTGTTAGTACAAAACGTGCGCCTTTAATTGATTGTGTTGATTTTCCAAATCCTGCTTCTTGTTGCAATTCAGATAAATTATCACGATTTAAAACAGAGAAATAACCCGTTTGCTGCAAATGAGTTTCTAAAATTGTTTTTGCTTGCCCCCCCAGACGATCTACATTGTCAGAAAAAATCCCGCGCATATAACTTGAACGGTTATCAAATTTCCCAATAGAAACTGCAGTTTTAGCGCCCGTATATTTTACTTGTGCGGTTGCAGCTGTTACTTGCGGTGCTTGTATTGTTTTTGAGGTTTCAGTTGTTGAACACGCTGTTAAAGCTAAGCAGGTTAAAGAACAAACGAGTGCTGTTTTTTTCAAAATATTAATCCTTGTGACTTAAAAAAATTTTTATTAATTCAAAATAATCTTAACAATAAATAAACAATATCTCCACATAATAAACAAATTAACAATATTTTTTTATAATTTTTATTCATTTAAATAATTAACTTTACTCTTCTTTATAGTCAATAAATACACCTGTATAACCGAGTAAAACTTGGTAATAACAGGATTTTTTCTATAAAATAATTATAAAAACACTGAGTAAAGTCCTGATATGCTAATTCTTAAAAAAATATTCATGTATACACTCTATTATTAAATTGAGAATTTTTTTATTTATTGCCTATAAGACCCAGTCGAAGCATGCTAAAAAACACGTCTTTATAATAGATAAAAATAACGATGAAAATATTCAATCAAAAAATCGTCATAACAGCATTAACGCTTAGCTTATTTATAGCTCTACCCCAAGCTCAAGAAACCGAATTAATCCCCTAAAAAAACAAGTTGCTGGTTACTACCACCACCAAATCATTGCACTACTTGATGGAACAAACTATCTCAATCCATCTATGCTTTAAGGCTTAATCAATACATAAAAAAGCCTCTATCTCTAGAGGCTTTTTTATTGCTGGGTCACTTAGCCTTGCAACACAAATTCCCAAATCACATAGCCCAGTCCAAAACCAAGTAGTGAATATAAGGTAATAATGAAAAATACAAAGCTGGCATTGTTTTTTCTTTTCCAAAAACTCATCGCGACACCCAAAGCTTGTTCGTAATACCCTATGTTAACGAGCTTTTAATAAAAAGTGAAATACATCTAAGCATTTTATTTATAATAATATTTTTACAAAAAACACATTCTTTACTTTCAAAAAATCAATATACAGATTCACACTGAATTTTTAGTACAGATGCTAAATCGCCATTTCGATTTAAAAAAATAGTAAATATATTCATATTCTTTTTTATCAATATCCATGCTAATACATAGAGTTGACTTTAATTACATAAGAATAGCCATGAAATACCTCAGCTCTTCTCTTGTCGGATCACTCCTTGCTTTAGGTTCATTGGCAGGTATTTCCCCAACACACGCACAAACGCCTTCCACTTTAGAACAACAAAAACAGGTTCCCGGATATTATCAATACAGCTTTGGAGATTACCAGATTACTGCCCTGCTGGATGGCACCAATTATTTAGCCAAAGCCTTGTTTAAGGATATTCCTGAAGCAGAAGTGAATCAGATTTTAAAAAAATATTATGTTGACCAAAGCAAAGGCATCCAGACCTCCGTCAATGCTTTCCTGGTAAATACAGGCAAAGAACTGGTCTTGGTGGATAGCGGTGCTTCTAGCTGTAATGGGCCAAACTTTGGGTCTATTTATTCAAATTTACAGGCATCTGGACAAAAGCCTGAGCAAGTCAATACGATCTTATTAACGCATTTACATCCTGATCATGTTTGCGGCATCAGTAATAACGGCGTCGCCAATTTTGCCAATGCAAATATTTATGTATCGCGAGCCGAACTGGATTTCTGGATGAATCCTAAAAGTGTAGAAAAATTACCAAAAGCAAAACAGGCCGGTTTTTTGGGTACAGTCGATAAAATCAAGAAAGCCATCGCACCTTATCAGGCCAAAGGTCAGTTAAAGACCTTTAAAGCTGGCGATAAAATCCATGGTTTTGATGTGATCAGTTCAGCGGGGCATACACCGGGGCATTTTGGATTTAGCTTAAAATCCAAGGGTCAGGAGATGATATTTATTGGGGATATTGTACACTCCCATACCATTCAGTTTGACCGTCCACAGACCGCTATAGATTTTGATATCGATCCGAAAAAAGCGGTTGAAACCCGCTTAAAGTATTTTGCGGAATATGCAAAGAATGGCCAGACGGTGGCAGCACCACATTTACCATTTCCGGGAATTGGGCATGTTTATTCTAAAGATGCTAAAAGCTATCAATGGATTCCCGTGCATTTTAAAGATTAAGTTCAAATGATCAGCTGTCCCTTGGAAAGCTAATAAGAATGATCACTTTCCAAGGATGATGACTTCAACTGTTGAAACTATTTCATCCCGAAAATAAGTTTTAATCCGAGCACGGTCATCACCGCACCTGCTGCCCGATCAAACAATGCCTTAAACTTTAAATACACACGGCGTGGCTTTTCAGCAGAAAGTGCGACAGCCACGAGTGAGCACCAGCCAGCATCAATAAAAAAACATAAAATGGGCAAAGCAAAATAGAAATAGTTCGGAATTTCTTTTGGTAATAAGGCGGTAAAAATACTGGCCAGCACAATCGCAATTTTTGGATTCGACAACTGCGTGATTAAACCTGTGGTAAAAGCGCGACGTAAAGACATCTGTTTGGTAATGCTCGAATCTGCCTCAATCGGATCTTTGGCATGCTTAATAATTTTAAAAGCCAGCCAAAGTAAATATAGCCCCCCACAAATTTTTAAGGCCAGATAAGCCGACGGCACAGCCAGCAAAAATGCCTGCAAACCCAGTACTGCCAGCAAACCGAAAATTGCAGCACCTAGACCAGTCCCCAATGCAGTAAATAAACCATGTTTACGTGAAATCGCAATTGAATTTTTTGCCACATAAATAGAAGTCGGCCCGGGACTCATTGCACCTAACATCAGGGCAACAGCAATTGAGCCTAAAATCCAGAATGATTCCACGAGATAACCTGACTTAAAAATTGAAGGATTATTTTAAGCAAAAACCGAATCATTTGCTCTAAAAATTTCAGTATTGGTCAGGAATTTTAGTTACTGTAATGGCTTACTGTTTTAACTGATCCTGAGCAATGAATTGCGTGTCTAACAGTTGGTAATCCTGATCATGTACCGGTACACCACCAATAATCATGGTACGGGTCTCTGTTTTAGGCTTATTCATCGCATCATCACAGCCCGACAAACTGAGCATTACACAAACCAAAATAGCATAGGACAATATTTTCATTATTCTACCCTCCTCAAGGGTTTCCTGTATTTAGATTAGCATCCCTGCTTAAATAATCAGCAGAATATTTGTGACATTCTGCGTCAATTTTTATCTCATGCCTGAAAATGACTTATTCTCAATCCCTGATCTTTACTGCTTTCGCTATAATGGCCGAATAACTGACTGTGTTAATTTTTATGTTTGCAGAGATTGCCCAAAATATTCCCGATCAACAGATTAATTTTCACGATATTATTTTAACAATACGTCGTCTGGATCTGGTACATCCGCAAATTTCAGGCAACAAGTTTTTTAAACTGAAATACAATTTTCTGGAAGCACAAAGACAGGGTTATCGGCAGATTCTCAGCTTTGGTGGTGCGTATTCCAATCATATTGCGGCCACTGCATTTGCCGCACAGCAGTTTGGTTTTCAAAGTGTGGGGATTATTCGGGGTGAGGAGCTGGCCCATCGGCCACTCAATCCGACTTTAGCCACCGCACGGCAGTTGGGGATGCAGCTACATTTTGTCAGTCGTGAACACTATCGTCGCAAGCAACAGCCTGAGTATCTGGCCGAAATCGCACAACAATTTCCTGAGCATTATCTCATTCCTGAAGGTGGAACCAACGCTTTGGCCATTCAGGGCTGTCAGGAAATTTTGAGCCCGCAAGATACTCAATTTGATGTGGTTTGCTGCGCAGTAGGCACTGGTGGAACCATCACCGGTCTGATCGAAGCCAGTCAGGCGCATCAGCAGGTTTTAGGATTTTCAGCGCTGCAAGGCTCTTTTTTAAAAGATGAAGTCGCGCAACTAACCAGCAAAACCAACTGGACTATTCTGGATGATTATTGCTGTGGCGGCTATGCCAAAACCAGCACAGCCCTCATGCAGTTTATTCGGGATTTTGAAATCGAATTTGCCATTCCACTAGAGCAGGTCTATACCGCTAAAATGTTGATGGGCATCTTTGATTTGATTGAAAAAGATTATTTCCCAGCAGGATCTAGACTGCTGGTGATTCATAGCGGTGGGTTGCAAGGCCGTAACATGGATACTACTTCTACAATTGCTTAAGCCTGAATCGGTTGATTATTATTCAGCGCAATCATCCCTTTGACCAAGCGGTAGATATGCCAGATAAAGACCAAAAATATGATTAGAAATCCGATCAAGATCATAGTTAATAAGCCACCAACAATATAACCCAGCAAACTGACCCAGAAGGTTTTAATTTGCCAGTCCACATGACTTTCCAGCCAGGTGCCGCGCATTTCATCACGTTTAATATAGTTCATGATAATGGCTATAAATGGGGTCACACCCAGAAAAAACCCCAGAATATAAAGAATATAACTGATCAGGTTGTATTGTTTTAGATCCTCTGACGTTGCCATAAGCCCTGCCTTATTATTGTGATTTTTGTAAAACTGTACAAAAACTATGCATGATTTTAAGCCGACTTACAAATATTTTATGTTTAAACTCTAATACGAATCGGCAATCAGCCTGTTGATTGCTCAGGAATAGAGAAAGCGGAAATAAAATTGTCTATAATGCTTTCCTTTTGTTCTCCCTCGAGTGTTTTATGTCTTCCAAGCAATACGATGTTCTCGTCATAGGTGCCGGTGCTTCAGGTTTAATGACGGCGTATATGGCTGCACAACGTGGGCGTAAAGTCGTAGTGGTGGAAAAAGCCAATAAAGTTGGCAAAAAAATCCTGATGTCTGGCGGCGGTAAATGTAATTTTACCAATCTGGAGGTCGAACCAAGCCATTATATTTCGCATAATCCACATTTCGTGATTTCAGCATTAACGCGTTATAGCAATTGGGACTTTATTGGCCTGGTCTGTGAATATGGTATTGCTTATGAAGAGCGCAAACATGGACAACTGTTTACCCTCAATGGTGCAAAAGATATTCTGTCAATGCTATTGGCAGAATGTGATAAAACCGGTCTGGTCGATCTTAAAACCAGCTGCGAAGTAAAAGCAGTCAATCCAGTCGATGATCAAGGATTTCAAGTCGCCACGTCAATTGGATATTTTGAGGTTGAATCTGTAGTGGTGGCATCAGGTGGCTTGTCCATCCCGACGCTGGGGGGTTCGGGCATTGGCTATGATATCGCAAAACAGTTTGGACATCATGTTTATCCAACCCGTGCCGGTTTGGTGCCCTTCACTTTCTCTGATGGATTTAAGGAGGTGACGACTCGTTTGAGTGGCAATGCCGTAGAAGCGACACTCTCCAATGAGCTCAACAGTTTCACCGAAGCACTGCTGTTTACCCATCGTGGTTTAAGTGGCCCAAGCTCCCTGCAATTGTCCAATTACTGGAATGTCGGTCAAAGCTTTCAAGTCGATTTCTTACCAAGTGTAGATTTACTGGATTTCTTTAAAACCAAAAAACAAAGCCAGCCCAAAGTGTTATTGCGCACTTTACTCAATGAATTTTTACCGAAAAGTGTCGTGGCTGAATTACAGAGTCTAATCTGGACTGACGTCACTGAAACCGCAATTGGCAATATCAGTGATAATCAACTGGAGCAGATTGCGACACGGCTGCATGGTTTTGAAGTGAAACCATCCGGAACAGAAGGCTACCGTACTGCGGAAGTGACTTTGGGCGGTGTGGATACCAGCGAGGTTTCTTCAAAAACCATGGAAAGTCAAAAGCAGAAAGGCCTGTATTTTATTGGTGAGGTGCTGGATGTTACCGGACATTTGGGCGGCTATAATTTCCAATGGGCATGGTCATCTGCGCATGCCGCATCGGAATATATTTAATCAATAGATCATCAAGACTGATATTTAGTTCATTCCAGATAATCTGTCTTAAACAGCTTGAGATTGGCCGTATTTCCTAAACGGTCAATCGTCAGCTGCATTTTTCGAGTGGCTTCTCGCAAATATAGCGGTGCTTCATCTGCTGAAGTGTTCTTGAATGTATATGATAGTGTTTGCCACATGATGTTGATCTCCCTTTTTTATATTTTTAATGCAAGAAGAATACCAAAATCATTTTAGTATTCACCTGAATATTATATATTTCTTAAAGGCCAAATTCTATTGTTTGTTATTCAGCAGAATTCTTTCAGTTAAATTCGTCTGTATCAGGTATTTTCCTATCCAGCGCTCGCTCTGACTGCTCGTCCTGTTTGCTCTTCACAAAAATAAATCGATAGGCCGCGGTAAAAAAGCCAATGGTAATTCCCGCGATAACCAAAGGAGCCAGAACTTTGTTGGGTTTCTTGCTATTCATTTATTTTTCCTCGTGACTGAAAAAAATCGACCACATGAGCGTGGCCGATTTTGGTTAAAAATGACAGGTTATTTCAGGTCATCTTTTTTCTGAGTGGAACGATCAATATCGACATTTGGTTCTTTTTCTCCGGTTGAACCAAATGGATTATTGACTGGCGGATGAGTCGGATCGACTTTTACTGAATCAGGTACGGCTTGATCCGCATCCGGATTGACCGGATCAATACCCAATGATTCATCATCCTGCGGTGCAGTGGTGAGGATTGCCGGTGTGGTATGCGATAAGTCCGTACTCATTGGCGTAGTACCCTCTGCGTCTGAATCTTGATTTGGCACAATACCTGCTCCTGGCGTAGTGGTTGAAGAATCAGCAGTACCGGTCATGTTTTGTGAACGGTCGGAGTATTGTCCCATTGATGTATCTGTAGAACCCATCCCCATCGCTGCACCTGTCGTGCCTGCCATGTCCGTTGTACTTGAAGTACTCTGAGCACCTAATCCTGAAAATATGCTGTTTTCAGCTTGATCTTTGACTGGATTCGGTTCTTTGGCTTCGCGTTTTGCTTTATCAATCAGATCTGTTAAAACTCGCTCCGCAGGCTGACGACCACCCAGACCAAAGGCCAGAGCAAATGCTACTGCGACAGCACCCAGCGTTAAACCAAATGCAAGGTTCACAATCGAGTCGGCAATACCCATGGCACGTAGACCCATGGCAACGACCAAGCCCATAATCAGGACACGCACCAGATTCGCTAACCAGCGTGAGCTGTTATATTCACCGCGTTGTACGATGTTCGCGACAATATTTGCCAGCCAGAAACCGATCACCAGAATCACGGCACCGAGCAAGATGTTGGCGCCGAAGTAAATAAACATCGCAATCAGGCCGCTCACCTGTTCAAAGCCGAGACGGTCTGCTGCTTCGGACACCGCAAATAACATGGTGAACAATACGATCAGATAACCGACCACACTCGAAAGTTTAGTGGTGCCTAAAAAACGCTGTACATCCAGTTTGGCAGGAATTTCATCAACACCTGTACCCGATACCACTTCAACCACCAGACGTGCGACCAGTTTAGAGACCACATAAGCCAGAATCAGAATTAAGGCAGCAGCGATAATATTCGGAATGGCATTCATGATTTCATACAGCATTGCCGTGGCAGGCTGAGAAATCGCTTCGACACCCAATGCTTCAAAAGCAATAATCAATGCAGTAATGATCACGACGGCGAAGATGAATGAACCAATCACCTGTGCCACATTGGAATTTTTGAAAATACCTACTTTTTCAGCTTGTTGTTGTACATTCAGACTGTTTAATAGGCCTTCAACAATACCGCGAACAATTTTTGCCAGAATATAACCGACAAAAATGATCACTGCAGCAATAAAGATATTTGGTAAGTAGCTTACGACATCAGTCAGCATATTCTGAACTGGTAACAACAGACCGTTGAGTCCCAGAATAGACAGTACGATTGGCAAGAACAGTAATAAAATTAACCAATAAGCAATTTCACTGATGTTCTGACTAATGGGACTGACACCCACTTCAGCACTGAGTTTTTCGTCTAGTTGGGTTCGGTCAAGTAGCTTTTGTAGCCCTATTTTCACCAGGTTGGCGACAATCCACCCTATGAATCCGACTGCAATTGCACCTAGTAACTGCGGGATAAATAACAGGAATTGCTGAATCATATTACTGAAAGGACCACTGATACTGGTCAGGTTGAGTACATTCAGTGAACCAATTACGGCAATAATCAGAATAATCCAGAACACCACCCGGGCAATAATACTTTCGATATTAGAGCGATGGCCTGTCGCCGTATTTAAGTGTGTATTGGTTCCAAGTTTTTGCAAGACTTTCTTGACTGCTGCCGAAACCAGTAATGCAATGATCCAACCAATGACTAATATGGCAATTGCACTCAGAATGGGATGAAACTGATCCCAATAATACATGGCGTCGAAGCCGCCACGCGGACTTCTCATATAATCATTCATGTTGTTTTACCCTCTTTGTTATTAAGCTATTTATCTGAAATCGGGAGCCTATCCTTGAAACATTCAGCCCCTTCTTCTTTCGGATTCACCTTCAGATTTGATGTTTTTAGACTTGAGCCAGCTAGCTATCATTAGCTTAAACATCACAATATATTGCAAAAAAGCCCCAGTGGTTTCACTAGAGCTTTTGATATATGTCTGAGTTATCGAGCCGCCTGTGCATCATCTGTCGCAGTTGCTGTTGCTTCTGTTCCATCGCCTAGCGTTGCAGTAGCTTCTGTAGGTTCACCGACTGGAGTCGTATTGTTTGGTGTCGCAGGTTGCACATTAGGGTTCGGATGTCCAGCAGGTGCATCATTTGCGTCTGGATTCATGTCAGCAAACATATAGAACAGTAATGCCAGTAAAAAGATACCTACCAAAATCAAGATATAAACAGGAATACGCTTTTTTTGCGTCACTGCTGTCTGATGATCTAAAGGTGGTTTTTTATTGAAATCATCGACCATAACCATCCTCACTCTTTGTTATTCATAAGTAGATTTTTAGCATAACAAGCAGTTAAAACAGCTTCTGTGACAAAACATGGTGAGATGGTGACGGGATGTAAGTTATATGTATGAATAATATTTAGAATAATCTTTAAGCAATCGTGCTCATTTTTAATTCACTGATCGCTACTGGTTGATGGTGAATGGGTTTAACTCAGTATTATCCTGCTATTCATTTTCCCCTCATGTGAATGACATAGAAAATTACTGGCAGATCAACACATCTAATCGCTTGAATAATTGCAACACTATTCGCTTAAACCTTCTTATAGAGCTATATAAAGCGTATCAGAAAAGAAAAAGGCTCTATAATCAATCTGATAATGAGGTTTAGCTTCTCCATTCTTTTCCAATCCCAGTTTGCTTGAGTTGCCTGAGTGGTATGCAGTCCTTTGAAATTCAAGAGCTTCAGTACGCGACCTCAGGGCAGAACCAACACTAAAATTTGCGCTAAACAATAGCACTGCTCAGTTTCTATAAAATGGGCTATAATGTGTCCCTCATTTTTTTATTTCATCGAGCTCTATGGCGTATCGTCAACAAAGTGTATCGTTGGATCTTGACACTGATGTCACCCACCAATGCACTTTGCATCATACTCGCGATCAGCATCTGATCGGGATTATCGAATTCAGTAAACCGAGTTTTGCACTGCGCTGGCAAGACCTGGAGTATTTCCGTCGTCGTACTGAAGAGTTTTCCGTGATGCCTTTCCCGGACTGTGTCAACGCAATGATTATCGATATCCGAGATGTAACAGCATGGCTTGACAATGAAGTGCCAATTATTCCATGGCGTTTATTGGAAGAGGATTGTCCGGTACGCTTAGTCGTCCCTGCGGATCGTCTTGAGCACTACGCTGGATTCTTTGAACCGACCTGGCTCAGTTCCGATGTCGAAACGGCCATTCAAGAAATTCGTGAATCGATGGATATGTTTGTGCATTAAGCTTGAACCGATAAAAAAACCTCCAGTTTGGAGGTTTTTTTATGACTTTTTCTTTCTTATGCTTGTAGTTCAATCTCTTTATTTATTTGCATTCCTTTGAGCATCTCGCAGATTTCCTTTTCTGATTCAGTAACATTTCAGCAATAAATTCAGCTTGAGTCATGCTTGAATCATCAACTAAGATGAATATAAACGAATACTTAGACTTTATAGCAATAATCAGAATATTGTCTTAGCAGCACCTGAAAACGGGCGTACTCATAATAATTGAAAATGAAAAATGGAGTTTCACGATGAAAGCAAAGACTCAATTCGCTACGCTGCTGTGTGCCAGTGCCCTGACCTTGGGACTGAGTGCCTGTAGTGATAATCAGGCACCAAGCAATCAGCAAGGCAGCCAGAATACTTCTGGCACGCTCAATAAGATCAAACAGTCCGGCACGATTGTATTAGGTTATCGTGACTCCTCGATTCCATTTTCTTATATCGCTGACAATCCGAATCAGCCGGTCGGCTATGCCCATGACCTGCAACTAAAAGTGGTCGAAGCCGTCAAACAAAAGCTGAATCTTCCTGATTTAAAAATCCGCTACAACTTGGTGACCAGCCAGAACCGGATTCCACTGGTCTCCAACGGTACGGTTGATCTGGAATGTGGTTCAACGACGAATAATAAGGAACGCCAGCAACAGGTCGATTTCTCTGTCGGCTTTTTTCAAGTAGGTTCCCGTCTATTAACCGCAACCAATTCTGGTATTCAAGATTTTAGCGATCTGAAAGGCAAAAAACTGGTGACCACTGCCGGCACCACATCGGAACGCTATATTCGTCAGCATGAAAAAGAATTGGGCATTGGTGAAATTATTTCGACCAAAGACCATGCAGAATCCTTTTTAATGCTGCAAAGTGGCCGTGCTGCTGCCTTTATGATGGATGACATTTTACTGGCGGGAGAAAAATCCAAGGCTAAAAATCCGCAACAATGGCACATTGTGGGTACAGCGCCCATCAATGAAATCTATGGCTGTATGTTACGTAAGGGAGACCCCGAATTTAAGCAGGTGGTAGATGACGCGATTAAAGCCACATATAGCTCCGGTGAAATCAATAGCATGTACCAGAAATGGTTCCAGTCGCCAATTCCACCGAAAAATATCAACCTGAACTTTGCCATGTCTGATGACTTGAAGGCCCTGATCAGCACCCCGCATGATCGCGATCAATAGACTCTGAATCTTATTCATCTGCTTAAGCATCACCTGTTTAAGCCCATTTTGGAGTGATCATGAATTACAACTGGAATTGGGGTGTCTTATTACAACCGACCGGGATTGGTGATAGCACCTATCTCAACTGGATCATGACTGGCCTCGGCTGGTTAGCGGTCATTGCGATTGTAGCCTGGTCGATTGCCATGCTCTTGGGTAGCCTGCTGGGCATCATGCGCACCTTGCCCAGCCCAACGGCCCGGGCGATTGGTAGCGCTTATGTCACCATTTTTCGGAATGTGCCTTTACTGATCCAGTTATTTATCTGGTTCTATGTGGTTCCGAATTTTCTGCCGAACAGCATTCAAAGCTGGTGGATCAATGATCTGGGAGCCAATACCACGGCGCTGATTTCAGCCAGTATTGGTTTGGGACTGTTTACCGCAGCGCGGGTTTGTGAGCAGGTGCGTACCGGGATTGAAGCCATTCCACCCGGGCAGATCAATGCCGGCTATGCTATGGGGTTTAGCACCACACAATTATATCGCTATGTGATTTTACCGCAGTCTTTTCGCATGATCTTACCCCCCTTAAGTTCTGAACTGACCAACTGTGTCAAGAACACCTCGGTGGCCTCACTGGTCGGGGTTGCGGAACTCATTTCCCAGATGAAAACCATCAGCGAATATACGCAAAATACCATTGAGATTTACACCTATGTCACCCTGATTTTTATCCTGATCAATGTCTGCCTGATTGGCTTGATGAACTTTCTGGAAAAGCGCCTTCAGGTGCCCGGTCTGATTGCGGGGACTAAATAATGGAATGGTTCACTGCATTTTTTCAGGATTTACAATTATCCGCACCTGCCCTATGGCATGGTCTGAGTATTACTTTAAAAGTCTTATTTTTTGCCACCATTGGCGGGGTCTCTATTGGCACCTTACTGGCATTGATGCGGCTGTCTTCAATCAAGGTGTTGAACTGGATTGCCAAGGGTTATGTCAATCTGTTCCGTTCGATTCCCCTGCTGCTGGTACTGATGTGGTTCTACTTCGCTGTGCCTTTTATCTATACTGGGGTGACTGGAAAATATCTGACCATGGATACGGCACTGGTGTCCAGTATTGTGGCTTTTATGCTGTTTGAAGCCGCCTATTTTTCCGAAATTGTCCGTGCCGGAATCCAGTCTATTCCGAAGGGACAAACAGATGCGGCCTCTGCCCTCGGCATGAGCTATGGCCAGTCCATGCGCCTGATTGTACTGCCTCAGGCCTTTCGCAAAATGACACCGCTATTATTACAACAGACCATTATTTTGTTTCAGGATTCCACCATGGTGTATGCAATTGGCCTGCTGGACTTTTTCCGCACCAATTATGTGCGTGGTGACCTGATGGGTTTACTCACCCAATATATTCTTTTTGCCGGTTTGGTCTATTTCACCATCAGTATGATCGCCACCTATATTGTTAAAAAATTACAGCAGAGGTTAACTGTATGAACGAAGCCAAAGTCATGATTGACCTCCAGCATGTCAGTAAATGGTATAAAGATTTTCAGGTACTGACCGACTGTACCACCCAGATTCGGCAAGGTGAAGTGGTGGTGGTTTGTGGTCCTTCCGGTTCAGGAAAATCCACCCTGATTAAAACTGTCAATGGTCTGGAACCTGTTCAGCAAGGCAGTATTCTGGTCGATGGAATTAAAATTAATGATCCGAAAACCAATTTAAATAAACTAAGAAGTCGCGTGGGCATGGTATTTCAGCATTTTGAATTGTTCCCGCATCTCAGTATTACCGAGAACCTGAGCATTGCCCAGATCAAGGTATTGGGTCGTTCTGAAGCCGAAGCCAAACAGAAAGGACTTGCCTATCTGGATCGTGTCGGCTTAAGTGCACAGGCCAATAAATTCCCGGCACAACTTTCTGGCGGACAACAGCAACGTGTCGCGATTGCCCGTGCGCTGAGCATGGATCCGATTGCCATGTTGTTTGATGAACCAACTTCTGCGCTTGACCCTGAAATGATTAATGAGGTGCTCGATGTCATGGTCGGTCTGGCCAAAGAAGGCATGACCATGATGTGTGTCACCCACGAAATGGGCTTTGCCCGACAGGTTGCCAACCGGGTCATCTTTATGGATCAGGGAAAAATTGTGGAAGATTGCAGTAAAGATGATTTCTTTAATACAGCGCGTGGTGAGCGTGCCCAGCAATTCCTGAACAAGATTCTGCACTAAGCTGTCATTATTCACCTTGCAGATAAAAAAGCTCATCCAAGGATGAGCTTTTTTATCTGCAATTCAGACTTACCAATAATTCTCGACTGCAATATTGCCTTCGCCACGCCGGTTCATGATCAGGCCACGGGCTTTTAAGGCTTCTTTGGTATCATCGACCATTTCCGGGTTACCGCAAAGCATGACATGGGTGGTTTGCGGATTGAGCTGCATACCTACGGCTTTTTCCAGTTCACCATTGGCAATCAGCACCGGTAAACGATCGTGCAAAGGTGCATCAGGCTCACGGGTAATAATCGGAATAAATTTAAATCCGCTATGTCCTTCGCCAAAGGTTTCGGCAATTTCCTGAATCCGTTCCACATAAGCGAGTTCAGCCCGGCTACGCACGCTATATACCAGATTGATTTTTTCGTATTTGCTCCAGGTTTCAAAGTCTTGCAACATGCACAGAAACGGTGCCAGACCAGTTCCAGTGCCCAATAACCACAAGTCTTTGGGTAAGGGCAACTGATAACGGGCCAGCGTCAGATAACCATAGGGAATTTTTTCCAGAAACAGCTCATCCCCTACTTTAAGGTGCTGTAAATTGGAGGTAAATTTACCTTCTGGAACCACAATCGAAAAAAACTCCAGAGTTTCATCAAAAGGAGATGACACCACCGAATAGGCACGAACCACCAGTTCATCTCCCACCTGCAGGCCAATACGCGCAAATTGCCCCGCAGTGAATTTGAAGTGTGCCGGGCGTGTCATGGTGAAACTGAATAATGTATTGGTCCAGCGGTGTACAGATAAAACTTTTTCTAGGCTAAATTTTTCAATTGACATGATTTCAACGTGGCATGAAAGACTGTGCTCATGGTAGCATGGCAATATAATTTATTAATATTTTTTAAATGTTAAGGCTCTACTCATGCGCATGACTTTACGCCAATTGGCTGTTTTTGTAGCAGTGGCACAAGAGGGTACCGTAACGAAGGCTAGCGATGCCGTCAAACTTACTCAAAGTGCGGCTAGTATGGCTTTAGCAGATCTGGAAGATGGTCTGGGTGCTCCATTATTTGACCGTCTAGGCAAACGTTTACAGCTCAATGACCTGGGGCGCTTTCTTCTCCCTCAAGCGCTGGAAATTTTAGGTCGATGCGAATCTTTTGAACAGGTTGCGAAAGGTGAGCTTCAAAGTATCGATTTACGTTTAGGTGCAACCCTGACCATTTCAGATTACCTGATTCCTGACCTGATGGCCGATTTTCTAAAAATTCAGCCTCAAGCGCATTTACAGCTGCAAGTTGGTAATACCCGTCAAATGATTGAAGCGGTGAATCAGTTCCAGCTGGATCTGGCCTTGATCGAAGGCTCCTGTCATCTGCCACAACTGCAATGTATCCATTGGCGCGATGATGAGCTGGCGGTGTGCTGTGCACCGGATCATCCCCTAGCGCAATTGAACCGTGAGCTGACCGCGGAAGATTTCAAATCTGTAGAGTGGATTCTGCGCGAAGAAGGTTCAGGTACTCGCGAAGTCTTTGATAATGCCATTTTGAAAGATGTGCCGGATGCCAATATCCGTCTGACACTTGGCCATAATGAAGCAATTTTGAAAATCGTAGCAGGCGGAATCGGCATGTCCTGTATTTCCAAACTTGCGATTGAGCCTTTACGCGAGAAAGGTCAACTGGTGATTCTCAATACTCCGTTCTGGTCTCTAACGCGTCCATTGTTTATGCTGGTACATCGCCAGAAATATCAGGGGCCAGGCCTGAGAGCCTTTATGAATTTCTGTGAAGCTTAAATTTGTTTTTCAATCAAAAAGCACCTTAAGGTGCTTTTTGATTCTATCTTAAAATTGGCTTTCACACGGGATGCCATCGCCGTCACCATCCATTTTAGTATTTGGACAGTTCCTGATAAAAAATAAAGCCTCTTCGTAAGAACCCATCTGACTACAGTGTTCTCGACCATCGCATTTAAATTGAGATATAGATTGCGAAGCCGTCTCTGAAGTTTTCGGATTAATAGAGTAACTTTGGCTTGGTAACTCAGCACCACGATTTTCTAGATTCTGCCTACCCTGCTCAGATAATCCCTCCATAGCTAAATCACCTTGTGCCGCTCGCTGCTCAACTACGATTCGTTGCTGCTCTACCATCAGTTGTTCAAGCTTCTGCTGTTTTTGAACTTGGTAGCTTTGGTATTTGTTATAAACAAGCCCAACAAGAATCGCAATAATAATTAGTCCCGATATTGTGATTAGTTTGGATCGAGTTGATGATTTTGTCTTTTCATAACGTGGAGAAACATGTACTTCAGGATCTTCATATAAATCATTATTCTGCTTAATAACCAATTTTGATTTAATATCCAGCCGGACAATATGG
>NZ_VPEU01000015.1:0-57771 GCF_013416975.1 Acinetobacter sp. YH18001
CCCGAACTCAGAAGTGAAACCTCTTTGCGCTGATGGTAGTGTGGGGTTACCCATGTGAGAGTAAGTCATCGCCAGCTCATTATTCGAAACACCCCCCTGCATAAGCAGGGGGGTGTTTTTTTGTGTGCGGGATTTTTAAGAACTTTTAATAAGCAATATTGAAACTACTAGAGCTTCTCAAACTTATTGAAGTGCTTAAATATATTTATATTTCAAAGCTGATCAAAACTTTCTTAGGAGGGTTGTTCTTATAGGAGTGATAGGAGATCTTGAATCTTGGGTTTGCTCTAAAATAATTGATAGGCCGATCTTATAAATCTTGGCAAATAAAAAAACCAGCAAAATGCTGGTTTTTGATTGCAGTTCATTTTAACCAAATACGCGCATTACGGCTGCGATTAATACCCAAAGAATTGCAATGGCGATGATGGGTTCAACAATCTTTGCCCATGTTGGGGTTTCTACAAGAACGACGTCTTCAACATCTTGATGCTGATGATTCTGGCTTACCATTTGATTAAACTCCTTCATTGATGCCTCCAATGATAGCTCTTCTTGTACAATTGGTTTAGAGCCTTTGAGTTCTGTTAGGTTGTTTGTTGTCCAAACCCAATCATCTGCTTGACCGGATAAATGTTCAATCTGGCCGGTGAGCAGTTCTTGAATGCTGTTAAGATTATGATTGCCGGTATCATGTAACTGTTTTAATTCAGTGAGCTGTAAATGGAAAATTTCCGAGGTGCTTTGTTCTAGTTGAGTTCGATCCAGAGCTGACTGGTTTTCCGAATGGGTGGCCAGATGACGCACGACTTCCAGTATATATAATTCATCAGGATGATTAATTTCGTTATAAATTTTTTGTGGATTGTTGCGCCACTCGGTAATCAGTTTGCCTAAAGTTAAGGCATTAATTTCAGTTATATATTTTCGTCTTTCTTCTTTCGTATGGTCTTTTAGAAGCTCAGGCTTTTGAGTTTCTATCTGTTCAACAAAATATTGTACTAAATCAAAAGCCATTCACTTGCTCCATTATTTTTTAATCTAATAACCTTAAAGTTGGTTTTTTCTTTGGCTGTTCAGGTTTTTCTTCAGTGCTTGATTTTAAAGCATCTTCATCGGTTTGTGTATGTTCATATTCACTTGGATCAAAGAATAAACCTTGGCCGTTTTCACGTGCGTAAATACCGAGTACGGCTGCCATAGGGACATAGATATCACGAGAGACACCACCAAAGCGAGCAGAGAAGCTAATTGCATCATTACTCATATGTAGCGCATGTACCGCATGAGGCACAATATTCAGCACAATCTGCCCATCTTTAATAAACTGCTCAGGAACCATGGTATTTGGACGTGTCGCATCGACCAGCAAGTAGGGCGTCATATTGTTATCGCAAACCCACTCATAGATTGCGCGTGCCATATAGGGACGAGTAGGGCTAAGGTTGAATTCTTGTTCGGACATGATGTTTCTCTACAGGTTCTTGATTTGTGCTGAATAACGGTTTTTTTCCTGCAATGTCATAGATTTTGCAAAGGCAGGACGGCTGAAAATTCGCTGGCAATATAAATAAAATGGACGGCATTGCTGCTGCGGTAATTCTATGCCCATCTGTTTCAGGCGGATAAAAATTGGCGCCAACATGCAATCCAGAATACTGAATTGTTCAGACATAAAATAGGGAAAATGCTGGAATAGTGGCATCAATGAGGTCAGGATATCTTGTAACTGCTTCTGTGCCTGGTTTTTGGCTTTTTTATCTAGGGTGTCTGGATGACGTAACATGATATCGGCCAGTTGTAGCCAGTCATTTTCAAAGCGCCAGATGTATTGACGTTGCTCCGCACGCGGCATCGGCGCATCGGCATACAGTTTATTCTGAGGATAGCGATCATCTACATATTCAGAAATAATTGAAGTATTGAATAATTTGAGTTCATTTTCGATCAGCATCGGCAACTGATTATAAGGATTGAGACTGGCCAGATCCTCGTCATCTGTATCTACCAGAATCAGGTTGTATTTAATTTGCTTCTCGGCAAGCACATAGCGAATCCAATGGGAACGGAAGTCATCGGCATGACTATATAAGGTAATTCCTTGAAGAGGCGCGCTTTCGACTGACATAAATCCTGATGAAGTTCTAATGAATAGACTAGGATACTAAAATTCAACCTAAAAAGCACCAAGCATCAAAGATCAATCGGCTTGAGCCAAGGTAGATTATAAGAAAAATATCTGGAGAAAAACAGCATGCTTATTAAACCGCTCATCATCCTGCTATTTATTGTTATTGGTGTGGCAAATTATTATCTGAGTAAATCATTTTGGTGCCATGACGGGGGCTGGGGTAAAGATATACATGAACAATAACCGCAAAAATATCCTTCAATATTGATAATGAATACTTATAAAAAAAGCCTTGGAATAATCCAAGGCTTTTTTGTCCGGTTCGGTAAACGAATTAACGTTTAGAGAACTGAGGACGTTTACGAGCTTTACGTAAACCAAGTTTCTTACGTTCAACTTCACGAGCATCACGAGTAACGAAACCAGCTTGACGAAGAGCAGGTTTTAAAGTCTCGTCAGAAGCGATCAATGCACGAGTAATACCGTGACGGATTGCGCCTGCTTGACCACCGATACCACCACCAGCAACAGTGATGTAAAGGTCATATTTCTCAGTTGCTTCAAGCAGCTCAAGAGGTTGGTTAACCACCATACGAGCAGTTTCACGACCGAAATACTGTTCAAGAGTACGGTTGTTAATTACGAGTTTACCAGTACCAGCTGATAGGAAAACACGTGCAGTTGCGGTCTTACGGCGACCTGTACCATAATTAGTAGCCATGTGCTGTTATCCCTTAGATGTCCAAAACTTGTGGCTGTTGAGCAGCGTGTGGATGCTCAGTACCTGCATACACTTTCATTTTCTTGATCATTGCATAACCAAGAGGACCTTTAGGTAACATACCTTTAACAGCTTTTTCTAGAACTGCTTCTGGTTTGTGAGCGATTAACTTTTCAAAGTTAGTCTCACGGATACCACCAGGGAAACCAGTGTGGCGATAGTATTTCTTATCTTGTGACTTTTTACCAGTCACAGTGATTTCTTCAGCATTGATTACAACGATATAATCGCCAGTGTCAACGTGAGGAGTATAAGAAGTCTTGTGCTTACCGCGTAAACGACGAGCGATTTCAGTCGCAAGGCGACCTAAAGTTTTGCCAGAAGCATCAACAACGTACCAGTCGTGTTGAACCTCAGCTGGCTTAGCGCTGAGAGTTTTCATTAAACCACTACCTATTATAGTTGGTTTGGACTATGGAATCTGTCCAAACTAAAGGAGACGCGATTCTAAACGAATACGTGAAGAATCACAAATGAAAATTGAAATTTCAAGCGCTGTATTTTATCTAATCTCCTGAAATAAGGAAAGGCATAAACCTGAATATCTCGCAAAAACGATGACTATATTTGTAACCATCCTTTCAATCGTATCAAAATATTGATTTATAAGGACGCTTTGCAATGATCGCTGCAGCCTGGATATGATCGGGTTATAATATTTCTCAGCTTTGCCAAATTGAGAAGATGATGCTGCCTTTATATGTCACCAGCGGAGAACCTGCCGGAATTGGTCCTGATATTTGCCTGAGTCTGGCAGAACGTGTGGATGAACGTCCGATTATAGTATTGGCCGATCTGAATATGCTGAAAGCCCGTGCAGATCAATTGAAATTGTCTGTGGCGTTGATTGAATATACCGGACAGGACGCATCTTCAAAAAAAGGTCAGCTGTATGTTGAACATGTGCCACTCAATCGGCCTGTGGTATTAGGTGAATTGAACCCGAACAATGCCGCTTATGTATTAGAACAACTGCGACGATCTGCGGACTATGCCATGTCAGCTAAAAGTGTCGGCGTGGCAACTGCACCGGTGCAAAAGTCTGTGATGAATGAAGCTGGCATCCATTTCAGCGGTCATACCGAATATTATCAAGAATTTGCAGGCGTTGAGCGGGTGGTGATGATGCTGGCGACCAAGACTTTACGTGTGGCTTTGGCAACGACGCATCTTCCTTTACGTGCCGTTGCCGATGCGATTAGCAAAGAGCGTTTGCATCAAGTCATCGATATTCTGATTCACGATCTGAAATCCAAATTTAAGATTGAACATCCACATATTTTGGTCTGCGGTCTCAATCCGCATGCAGGCGAGGGTGGCTATTTGGGTATGGAAGAAATTGAAGTGATTAATCCGGTACTTGAAAGCTACCGTGCTCAAGGCATCAATATGAGTTTAAGCTTGCCCGCAGATACTTTATTTACCCCGGAAAACTTAAAAGATGCCGATGCGGTTCTGGCGATGTATCACGATCAGGGCTTACCTGTGTTAAAATCACAGGGCTTTGGTGAAGCCATTAATATTACCCTCGGCTTACCCTTTATTCGTACATCTGTAGATCATGGCACAGCACTCTCCCTTGCGGGTACGGGACTTGCGAAAAGTTCCAGCCTGCACGTTGCTGTCGATTTAGCCCTCGATCTGGCGCGCCACTGATTATTGTTCATCACTCACGTTGGAAATGTTTTTATGTATCAAATTAATGCCTTAAACCCAAAAGAAGAAGGGCATCAGGCTCGAAAACGATTTGGTCAAAACTTCTTACATGACCAACGTGTCATTGCCAAAATTGTGCGCTCAGTCAATCCACGTCCAGGTCAGAACATTCTGGAAATTGGGCCGGGTCTGGCCGCATTGACCTCACCTTTGATTGGTGAATGTGATGCATTGACTGTGGTCGAACTTGACCGTGATTTGGCTGCGGGCCTGCCGGGTCGTGTACCACATCCAGAACGTTTAACCATTATTGAAGCCGATGCACTGCGCTTTGATTATTCAACATTATTTGAAGAAGGCCGTCCGCTGCGCGTGGTTGGTAACTTGCCCTATAATATTTCTACTCCCCTGCTTTTTCATCTTTTGGAATTTGGTGGCAAAGTGCAGGACATGCACTTCATGCTGCAAAAAGAAGTGGTTGATCGGATTACCGCATTACCAAATACTAAGGAATATGGCCGTTTGTCAGTCATGATCCAGTATTTCTGCAAACCGACTTTCCTGTTTGAAGTACCACCGGGATCTTTCAATCCGCCACCAAAAGTAACCTCGGCGGTATTTCGTTTAGAGCCTTATGCAGACAAGCCGATTGTGGCCAAAAATGAAAAAGCGCTGGCACGTCTGGTATCTCATGTCTTTACCCAGCGTCGTAAAACCTTGCGCAATAGCTTAAAAGGCATGCTGGTTGAAGATGGTTTTGAAAAAGCGGGTGTTGACCCGATGGCACGTCCAGAAACTCTGACCCTTGAACAGTTTGTTGCACTTTCAGATCAAATGGTGGCTTAAATAACGATGAACCGCACTGTTCGATATAATTATGTAATTGGCGATGTGCAAGGCTGTTTTGAGGCCTTGAAAGCTCTGCTCAAAGAAATCCGCTTCGATGCAGATCAGGACTTTATCTGGTTTGCTGGAGACTTGGTGGCACGAGGTGAAAACTCAATTGCTGCACTGCGGTTTATCAAGAAGCTGGCCGAACAGGGATCGGCTGCAACAGTCTTGGGTAATCATGATTTGACTTTATTGGCCTATGCCCGCGGCATCAAGCCGATTAAAGAAAAAGACAATGTTCGTGATGTGATTGATGCCATCGACAGCGATGACCTGATTGACTGGCTGCGTAAACAGCCGCTGTGTCTATTTCCAAATGAGCAGACTATTCTGACCCATGCAGGGATTCCGAATATCTGGAATGCAGAAAAAACTGCTCAATTGGCACAAGAAGTTGAAGCCATCATTTCTAATGATGACTTCGATGTGCTGGATGATTTTTTGAAAGAGATGTTTGGGAAAGAACCCGCACTGTGGTCAGACCAGCTAAAGGGCCATGAGCGTATTCGCTGTATCGTGAATTATTTGACCCGAATGCGTCTCACTGATGCAGAGGGGCGTCTGGAATACAGCTTTAAAGATGCGCTGGATGATCCAATGCCGGAAGGATTTAAACCCTGGTTTGAATTTGAGTCATTAGCAGCGCAAAGCCATCAGATTCTGTTTGGTCACTGGGCCGCCTTGAACGGTAAAACCATTTCAAACAAGATTCAAAATGTAGATGGCGGTTGTGTTTGGGGCAATCAACTGATGGCATTCCGCTTGGAAGATCAGCAGATGTTCGCGGTTGATAATCCGGTGATGTAAGCACATTTCATAAAAAAGCCACGTGATTACGTGGCTTTTTTAGTTTTAAAATTTAGTCTGCACGAATCCAGGTCTGGTTACGGCCTAGAACTGAAACACCTACACTGGCGCGCAGGGTTAAACGTTTGCCAGTGTTGTTTAAACGCATTTTTGCATCATAAATTTTACCTGCTAAAGGATCAATCACTTTACCTTTTTCATAGTTATTGGTGCCTTTAACATGTTTTAAGCCCTTGATAATTGTCATGCCTAAAATAGGTTGATTAGTATAAGGTGCCGGGCAATTATTGCATTTCTCACGTGGGGTATAACCTGGGCGAGGAGTAACTTTGTCAATTTTACCTGAGTAAGTACCATTTGCTTCTTTAGTAATAACGATAATGGTCTTGACTGACCCTGATTTGTCGTCAATTTGTTTCCAGGTCCCAGTAATATCGTCTGCCCAAAGATTGGTCATACATCCTGCTGTAAGCGCAGCAAGTAATATTTTTTTAAACATAGAGAGTCATTCCAAAGAATTTTTATCATCGCCCGCTCATGTTAGAAATCTTACTAAAATAGTCAACACTTATCTGAATACTATAGAGTTAATACACTAAAAAAAGCTGCCAAGTTGGCAGCTTTTATTAATATTGAGAATTGGATACTAATCCTGACGAATCCAGGTCTGGCTACGACCTAAGGCGGACACACCGACATAACCACGCAAGGTTAAACGTTTACCATTAGCATTCAGACGCACTCGAGCATCATAAATTTTACCTGCCAATGGATCAATCACTTTACCTTTTTCATAATTGTTGGTGCCTTCCACATGTTTTAAGCCAGTCAATACATCCATGCCCAGAATAGGTTGATTGGTATAGGGAGCAGGACATTTATTACAGGTTTTCTGTGGGGTATAGCCCGGACGTGGCGTAACTTTGATAATTTTTCCGGCAAAGGTACCGTTATCATTTTGGCGAATTTCAATCACTGCTTTTGGTGAACCGGTTTTGTCATCAATTTGTTGCCAGGTGCCTGTTAAGTCCTGTGCATACGCAGTGCCAGTCATCATGGCAGCGATGAATATTAATCCTAATTTAGATTGTTTCATTATATTTATCCTTTTTTTTATAGATGAAATAAAATATCTCCAACACAAATGTGCTGCTTTATTAATCCTGGCGAATCCAGGTTTGTGTACGGCCGATGGCAGATATCCCAATGTATCCACGTAGAGTCAGTCGTTTCCCATTGGCAGAAATCCGCCCTTTTAAATCATAAATTTTGCCAGTTAAAGGGTCGAGTATTTGACCATGTCCATAGTTATTCTTGCTGGTTGGTTTCAGCCCTTTAATGATCTCTAGTCCTAAAATCGGTTTGTCTGTATATGGGGGTGGGCACTTTATACATTTTTCCCGTGGCGTATAGCCTGGTCGCGGTGTAACTTTGTGAATGTTCCCAGTATAAGAACCATCTGCCTGAGTTTTCATTTCAATCAGTGCTTTAGGTGAGCCGGTTTTATCGTCAATCTGTTGCCAGAAACCCGATAACTCCTGCGCAAATGCCATGGAGCAGGTGACTATAGAGGCTGTAAATACACCTAAAATTGCAATTTTCTGCATACGATATCCTTATGACAACGCATCAAATTCCATTTGATACATATTATGTAAATTCTACTTATTATACTTTCATAATCCATGAGAAAAGCATATGTTCAATATTCATACAACTTAATGTATGAAAATGCAAGCTTCTCTCTGCTAAATTTTAAACTCATCACATTTTATTCAATAGAGTATGAATTAATCCTGTTTAATCCAGGTCTGGCTGCGACCCAGGGCCGAAACGCCTACATAGCCGCGTAAAGTCAGACGTTTACCATTACTGCTTAATTTTGCCTTGGTGCTATACACATTCCCGGATAATGGATCGAGTAGTTTGCCTTGAGCAAAGTTATTATTGCCGGTGTGCTTCAGGCCTGTCAGTACATCCAGTCCAAGAATCGGTTTATTGGTATAAGGTGCAGGACAAGAGACACAATTTTCTTTTGGGGTATAGCCCGGGCGCGGCGTGATTTTGGTAATTTTGGCCGTATAAGTGCCTGTAGCTGTTTCGCGAATTTCCAGGAATGCTTTAGGTGAACCGGTTTTATCATCGATATTGCGCCATGTCCCTGACAGATCCGAAGCTAAGGCCAGATGGCTGAAAGAGGTTAAAAGTAAAGCCGAGAATAATTGAACCTTTTTCATATTTCTGTTCCTTGAATAAAATTGTTTTATGTTTGTATATTAGGAACGATTAAAGCACAAAACAAACAATTAAAATGATTCACTAGTCACATTTTTTGCAAATAAAGTATAAACGTAGGCAGCCAGATGGCAGTAAACACCGCATTGACTGCCATACCGAAAGCGGCATAACGTCCCGCAACACTGCCACGCTGCCAGGCCTGAGCTGTACCAATCGCATGTGCTGCCAATCCTAAGGCCAGTCCGGAAGCACGTTCATCATTGATATGCCGCAGGATAAACGGTGAAAATGCTGCGCCAATCACTCCGGAAAGAATCACAATCAGAATCACCATACTGATTGGAGCATCCAGCAAGGTGGCGATATTAATCGCAATGGGTGTCGTCACCGCCCGAGTCGCGAAAGCCATAATATCTGCGGAAGACATATGCAGCAGATATGCAAGTCCCATTGGTAGGGCGACAGCACTGATACTGGCAAAAACCAAGATACCGATAATCGCTTTTAGTGGTAAGTCATCATAGCGCATTGCAGCCAGTGGAATGGCCAGGGCGACGGTCACATAGCCAAGTAAATGATTGAAGAGCGGATTCACTTGATCCATGTAATTTTGATAAGGAATCCCGAGCACAAATAAAATTGCAAGCACAAAGAACATGCTAAATACGATGACAGGAATTTGCGGGATGATCCGGTTACAGGGTTTGGCAATCAGATAGGCCATCAGCGTGACCGCAAAGCCATATAAAATAGATAACATGCGGTACTCCTATAACCAGCGCTTGGCCATTTTGGCGTAAATCCATAAAGGAATCAGGGTGCTGAAAAACATGATGAACAAAAATGCCGGAATTTTCTGGCCCATATGGACCAGCATCATCAGTGCACCTGCACTGACAGGCAGGAAAGCAAAGGCGCTTTCCTTCATCAGCTTGTTATTGGTGTCTACGAGACGAGCGGGAAGTTTACCGAAATAGCGCCAGGTAAAAAGGGCAATCAATAAGCTGAGTAACCCTACCAGATTGCCCAATTCAGGATGATCCAGCTGGGTCATGAGCCAGACGGATGCTTCCCGAAAGACAATAATAAGTAACAGGGTGCCGATCCATGCTGGCCAGTCTATTCGTTTTATCCAGTTCATTCGTATGATCAATTATTAAGTTTACTTATCAAGTTTTACTCGATCTTTGACCGGATTTCAAACGCTTCCAGTGGACGTTGAAACTGCTGCGCCTGTTTTCCCAAAATTTCATCTAAAGGTAAATGCGCCTGTTTAATCAGCTGCTCCAGTTTTTGTGCTGCAATCCGAATATGTAAATGCAGCTGACCTTCATCATCATAATGTTCTGACTGGATTACATTTAAACCATAAAGCTGGTTGCGCAGCTTGCCGTAGGCGGGTTTCAGAATCAGGTCAAAGGATTGCAATTGTCCCATCAGGGCTTCATGTACCGCTTTACGCAGCAGGTCGATACCTTCGCCACTATGTGCTGAAACATAGACACGTTCTGGCTCGCCCGGGCGTCGATAAATAATTTTGGCCTCATCGCCGCTACAGTCAATTTTATTGTAAACCTGCAGGATCGGAACATCGGCACCAATTTCTTTCAGGACTTTTTCAACTGCTTCAATCTGCTCCAGCATTTCTGGACTACTTGAATCGATGACATGCAGCAACAGGGTAGCTTCTACGGTTTCTTCCAGGGTCGCCTTAAAGGATTCAACCAGCGAGTGGGAAAGATTGCGAACAAAACCCACCGTATCTGCCAGTACCAGATTACCGATGCCATCCCATTCCAGACGTCTTAAAGTCGGGTCCAAGGTGGCAAAAAGCTGATCGGCTGCATAGACATCACTCTTGGCCAGCAGGTTAAACAGGGTCGATTTGCCGGCATTGGTATAACCGACCAAAGACACAGTGGGGACAGCTGCTTTTTGACGGGCAATACGACCTTGCATTCGGGTCTGGCGGACTTTATCAATTTTGGCTTTCAGTTGTCCCATGCGAATACGCAGTAAACGACGGTCAGTTTCAAGCAGGGTTTCACCCGGGCCACGCAAGCCAATGCCGCCTTTTTGGCTGTCGAGATTGCCACGGCTGCGAATTAAGCGGGATGATAAATGTTGCAGTTGTGCCAGTTCGACTTGCAGCTTGCCTTCATAGGTACGGGCACGCTGGGCGAAAATATCTAAAATCAGTTCGGTACGATCGACCACACGGCACTTGATGACCTGTTCCAGATTGCGGGCCTGAGCCGGTGTCAGGGCATGATCAACAATGACCAGATTGGCGTCCAGTTCTTCTACGCGTTCGGCGATTTCTTCTGCTTTGCCTGACCCGATAAAAAATTTGGCATCCGGTTTGACGCGTTGAGCATGAATATGTTCCAGAATTTCGGCATCTGCAGATTGCGCCAGCAGATTAAACTCTTCAGCATCAAGGTCATCCAGCATTTGTACGCTGACACTCACCAGAATGACGCGTTCTTTCCCCCGATGTTGTTCTAAATATTCCACTCAGGCCAATCTCCACTTGAAAGCTTTAGTGTAGTTGAAAAAGAGCGAGGCAGATACTGAATTAGCGCGGCTTTGGTTTAAAGTGCGGTGACAAACAGTTGTGCAAGTGTTACCAGTACAGCGGCATAGATACAGGTACCACCCAAAATATATTTGAGCACTTGTAAAGGCTGAAGCTTTTCATTCGCAGGCTGGGTTTGATCTGGCATGGCAGCGATCCTTTTTGATCCAATATTCCGATGTTTTTATTCTAAATGATTCATTAATCCAATTAAAATTGAAGATATAGATCTTATTGGTCGGTTTTTATTATCAATGCATGTTGCGAATGAACAGTATAGAATGAGTTTAATTCGTGGATATTCCCTGTATCTAGCTTAGGATTTAGTGACGTTTTTATGAACCCAACTGTACAAGATCAAACATCTCACCGACATGGCTTGGCAAAATTCTGGCTTTATATGCGAAAAGTAACAGCTTCACTGGCTGTTATCAGTGAAGGGTTCTATTTGGTTTTCCGTCACGGTTTATACAAAAATCCGAACAATCCAACCAATACCCGTTATGTGCAACATTTTTGTCGACAGTTGTGCAAAGTATTCAATATAGAAG
Source organism: Acinetobacter sp. YH18001 (assembly GCF_013416975.1). NCBI lineage: Bacteria > Pseudomonadati > Pseudomonadota > Gammaproteobacteria > Moraxellales > Moraxellaceae > Acinetobacter > Acinetobacter sp. YH18001. The sequence continues at coordinate 11,634 of NZ_VPEU01000015.1, forward strand.
TCCAGGTGCACGGTGAAATTCCGCGCGAACCCGCTTTATGGGTGAGTAACCATGTGTCCTGGCTCGATATTGCAGTTTTAGGTTCAGGGGCACGCGTATTTTTTCTGGCCAAAGCAGAAATTGAAAACTGGCCAATTCTGGGTAAATTGGCCAAAGGTGGCGGCACTTTATTTATCAAACGTGGTTCTGGTGATTCGGTGCGTATCCGCGAACAGATTACCGGATTTTTAAAACAGAATATTCCCGTATTATTTTTTCCTGAAGCCACCACTTCAGATGGGCGAGCCATTAAAAAAGTACACGGCCGGATTTTGGGTGCTGCGATTGAGGCACAGCGTCCTGTGCAAATTTGCCTGATTTGTTATGTGAATCAGCAGGGCGACCTCGATGTGGTTGCGCCGTTTATCAATGACATCAGTTTTGCAGCCCATGTCAAAAAAGTACTGGAAATGCCACAAGTGATTGCACATTTAGTGGCTTTACCTGCAATCGCGACTGAGGGGCACACTGTTGAAAGCCTGACCCGTGTGGTACAGCAAACCATGCAGGCTGGCTTGGTGGAGTTGCAATCGCGTGTACTAGAAAAGACTTAATAAAAAACAACTGGATGAGAAATTTAGGCATTTGATATCTATTCTTGGGAATAGACGTGTATAGCCTCATCTTTGCTTTAAACATTTAAATGGCTTTGTGTTGGCAAAACTCTACTTTTGACAGACCCAAAGTAGGTAAAAGTCTTTATTAGCCATACACGACGTCCTGTCGTGATAGATAATATGTGACATCCTTGCCACACTCGTATCTTTGAAACTTGGGTAAATCCACTAGAAGCAGGCAGCGTTAAAGAAGAGGCTATTTTAAATAGTTCAACTCAAGCTGTTTGTCACTTACATAAACCCTTCGATTGGTAACCATGACACCAGTTTGAGTCCAGCTTTTTGGTACCATTTTATTCCGGGTTCTTTGGTGAAGGTTTTAACCTCTCCATTGGCTTTCTTGATTTTCCAGTTAATATTCTGGTTGGCATCCAGCACCAGTTTATAGGCATATTTACTTAAGTTCTGATCCATGGTTTGGTGCACTGCCTGTGCTAAAGAGGGACTATTCAGTAAGACACCAATTTCAGTGTTGAGATAGGCAGAACGTGGATCAAAGTTAAAAGAACCAATAAACACCTGTTTTTGATCGATTGCCATTAGCTTGGCATGCAGGCTGGAGCGGCTTAAACCTTTCAGGCTGACTTTGGCTTTTTTGGAAATTTCCGCTGTATTGGCATTGAGATGATCGGCATCTGGCGCTGCAAGAAACTCATACAGCTGCACATCATTTTCTAATAAATCCTGACGATATTTGGCATAAAAGGCATGTACCACGGCAACATCATTGGCTTTAAACGAATTGGTCAAGACACGGACCTCGATATTTTCATCCGCCAGTTTTTTTAAACGATCTGCGCCAATTTTTTCCGGAACAAAATAGGCAGAGACAATATCAACACTTTGTTCAGGTTTTTCCAGATGTTGTAATAACTGGAAGTTGAGATGTTCTTCGGCTTTGGCCTTGGCCTTGATTTTGCTTGGAGGATCTTTGACCACTTCGGCTTCGACCCAATCCAGTTGAATGTTTTGTTCCAGCCATTGATCAAATGCTCTGGAACGATTGGCCAGATCCAGATAATTCTGTGTGGCCTGATCCTGACTGTGCTTTTCCAGTTGTTGCTTCAGGCTTGGAAAGCGTAAGCCATGATGGCGCGGATTGACAATCTGTTGCACCGGATAGGCATAATCATCATTCCAGTATTCATCGAAGGAATGGATAATCTCATCTGAGGCGGCACCGACCAGCATCACATCGACATCGGAAAACTGATAAATTTCACTGACATTATAATACTGGTTACTCATATTGCGTCCACCAATCAGGGCAATCTGGTTGTCGGCAATAAAACTTTTATTATGCATGCGGCGATTAATACGCTTTAAATCCAGCACCATGTCCATGGCACGATATTTTCGAAAACGGTAGGGATTATACAGTTTGACATCGATATTCTGATGCTGGTTTAAGGCCAGATAAATGCCTTCCATTTTCTTGGCATTATTGTCATCCATTAGCAGCCGCACTTTTACGCCACGATCTGCCGCCTGAATAATCGCATGCAGGGCAAGGGTGCCAATCCGGTCATTGTCCCAAATATAATATTGTAGATCCAGACTACGCTCGGCCTTGTTAATCAGCTGGATACGCGCACCCAGTGCTTCGAGTGGGTCATAGAGCACACGATAACCGGTCAGGCCGATGTTCTGTTCACGTAAAGGTTCAACAATTTGCGCCAAACTGGTTTGTGAGGTATCTGTTTCAAATGCCATTTGGCTAGGCTGCTCAGTTTGCTTGGGCAAAGTACTGCATGCAGGAAGACCCAAGATCATGCTACAGCTCAGTAAAATCCCAGCTTTATAGCGATAAATTGATGAAAAGCTGGGAGATTTTGAATGAGCTTGAACGTGGGGAGCAGTGGCCATATAAGTCGAAGAATGAAAAATTAGAATTGAGTATAATTGCCAGCTATGAAAAGATAAATATAAAGCCAGTAATCAGCTTCTCGACTCGACAAGGCAAATCTATGTGGGATACCAGTTCCGTACTTTTTTATTTTTATTTAGGCATGGCCATTCTGGCCATCTGGGCTGTGTACCAGGCATGGTCTAGTCAATCTCGTACCGAGACTATTCATCCATTTAAAGCATTTTGTCATTTGTTGGCTTTTTACCTGTCCTATTTACTGGTTCCACTGGTGTTCTTCAGTATTTATGCCGGATGGAGCGGTTATTATTCCTTGCATGAAGCTGTTTTTGTATTTTTGATCAGCGCCGTCTTGAGTTATGCACGCTTTATCGAGCCGCATTTAATTCAAGTGAAAACGACACAATATCAGATCAATGCGGATAAACGCTTAAAGCAACCCGTCCGGATTGCCCTGATTGCAGATTTACATATCGGTCTGTTTTCTGGTCATGAACGGCAGTTGCGACAAATTGTGCATAAGTTAAATCATGTTCAACCCGATTTGGTGGTGGTGGCCGGAGACTGGACTTATGAGCCGGAAAATAAACTGGCACAAGAACTGGCAGTTTTAAAAGAAATTCATGCCCCAGTCTATTCCGTCAATGGCAATCATGACGAGCAATATCCGGGACCACCGATTCAGGAACTGTTGCATTATGCACTGCAAGTCAATCAGGTCATGGATATTGAAGGGCAAATTGTCGAATTTGATGAATTTCGGCTCTTGGGTGTGGGCGATCTCTGGGCGGGTAAAGCCGATATGCGCAGTCTGCCAGATTTACCTCAGGACAAGCCTTGGGTCATTTTGTCGCATAATCCCGATACGGTGGATATGATTCCCAAATTGCCGACACGTCCTCTCATGCTGGCTGGACATACCCATGGCGGACAGGTGGAATTGCCTTGGCTGACCGATTATGTCATGAAAAAAGTATCAATTTTGGGGCACAAGAAGGGCATGTACCGTCATGAACATGCAGATGTGTTTGTCACGGTTGGCACCGGTTTGGTCGGCGTACCTTTTCGTTTTCGAGTACCACCCACCATTGATATTATTGAACTGATCTAAATGGAGATATTGTCCTGTTCAGCTTTAACTGATGATCCAGATCAGGATCAATAACAGCACTGCAATGGCTGCCAGAATCCAGATTTTATTTTCAATTTTTCGGGTTGGGACGTCTTCGCGTAATTGTCGTGCGGTGATTTCAGCTTCTGTGGGGGTATTCAGGCTCGGATGGGTCGGAATTTCAAGGGGAGGCGTTACCAGGTCAATCTCACCCGCATCATCACTAAAGCGCGGTCCTGTGCTTTCAGTTTTCATGACCACATCGTGCTCACGGACAATTTCCTCAATCACTTGCAGCGCCTGGATTTCATCCAAGGTCGTGTGCTCGGTGATATAGCGAACAGCCTCTATTTTTTTATCATCTTCCAGCAAAATAATAATATTGACCAACTGTTCCTGGGTTAGGGATTCAATAAGTTCCTGCATTGCCTTGCCTCATTGTCTGGTTGAGTCCATTTGATTGTTGAGCAAATTTAATGAGATAAGTAGCAGAGTTTTGTTGTGAAATCATAAAAAAGCCAGCATCGAATGCTGGCTTTTAAATCAAACTAAGACTTTAAATTTGATTATTTACATCATCATTCTTGGTTTCACGAATCAACAGAAATGCAATCAGTGACAGGATTGATGCTGCGGTCAGGTAATAACCGACTGCAGACAGACCATAAGTTGTTGCCAGTTTGGTGGCAATCAGCGGAGCAAAGGATGCACCAAAGATGCCTGCCAGGTTAAAGGTCAATGCAGAACCGGTATAACGTACTGAAGTCGGGAATATTTCAGACAATACAGTGCCGATTGGCCCATAGGTTAAGCCCATGATCGCCAGACCAATACACAAGAACAGGAATACCACCAGCGTGCTGCCAGATTCCAGCATATCTGCAAAGAAAATCCCGAAGATGGCAGAGATAACACAGACTGCAATCGAGGTGGTTTTACGGCCAAATTTCTCGGCCAATACTGCAGAAAGTGGGATAAAGGCAGCAAAACATAGGGTTGCAACCAACTGCAATTGCAGGAATTCTTCACGAGAATAACCTAGCTGTTTAGTACCCCATTGCAATGCAAATACTGTGGTGAGGTAGAACACCACGAAGGTACAGATTGCAGCGATGGTGCCGAGTACCAGCATGCGAGAATGTTTTTTGAAGACTTGAACAAATGGAATGTTCACTTCTTTTTGTTTATCTAGCACCTTTTGGAATGCCGGGGTTTCATGCAGTTTTAAACGAATCCATAAACCGACAATCACCAGCAAGGCACTTGAGATAAATGGAATACGCCAGCCCCAAGCCATAAAGTCAGCCTCAGACATGAAAGCGCCCAACGTCAGGAAAGAACCTGTTGCCAGAATAAAGCCGATTGGAGCACCCAGTTGCGGGAACATGCCATACCAGGCACGTTTACCTTCAGGTGCATTCTCGGTGGCAAGAAGTACTGCACCTGACCATTCACCACCCAGCCCCAAGCCCTGACCTAAACGACAGAGTGCAAGCAAGAGTGGTGCAGCAATCCCGATTTGCGCATAAGTGGGCAAGAGGCCAATCGCAACGGTGGAAATACCCATGGTCAGCAAGGCAGCGACCAATGTGGCTTTTCGCCCGATCCGGTCACCCAAATGACCAAAGAGTGCCGCACCAATCGGGCGGGCAATAAAGGCAATGGCGAAAGTGGCAAGCGACTGAATGGTGGCAGTCATCGGATCTGTACTTGCAGGGAAGAACAGATATGGAAAAATAATGACAGCAGCAGTGGCATAGATATAAAAATCGAAGAACTCGATTGTAGTACCGACCAAGCTCGCGGTTAAAACGCGAAATTTTGAATTTTGTGCTGGCTGAGCAGCAGAATTAGACGACGCCATGAAGAACCTTACACTTACTAAAAATAAAAAAGCTTAGTTTTAAAAGCGTAATCTTTTTAAAAAAGGCGTAATTTTTTAAAAAAACAACTGCAATCTTCTCGCTTTAACTCGCTCAGGGTCACTGAAATGAAAAAGAAGATGATTAAATCACGTAAAGATAGATAGACAGAAAATGTGATCCTGCGCCTATCAATACAAATATGTGCCAGATAGCGTGGGTATATCTTACTCTTTTTAAAGCGTAAAACAATGCACCTACGGTATAAGCCAATCCGCCAATGATCAGAAAGGTCAAAGATTGAGCACTGAGATATTGTTGCATATCATCCATCACCAGTAGCGCCAGCCAGCCCATGGCCAGATAAGCCGCCAAAGAAATTTTCTGGAAACGATGAATGAAAACGAACTTGAACAGTGTACCAATGAGGGCGATCACCCAGAGTGCAATCAATAAATACTGGGCTTTGGCTGTTGGAATGGCAATTGACAGGAAAGGCGTATAGGTTCCGGCGATTAAATAATAAATTGCAGTATGATCAACTTTTTTATAAAAATAACGACGGTCTGCTGAGGTGGCCATGTGATAGAGCATCGACGCAGAGAACAGCAAGATCATGCTCAGCGCATAGACCCAAAGTCCAATCCATTGTCCAGTACTGAGATAAGACCCTTTAATAATCAAAAGAATACCAGCAATTACCGATAGTCCAGCACCCACAGCATGACTGATATAATTAATTCGTTCCTCAGTGTGATCATAATCTGGAACCAGCGGCGCATTCTGCATGATTGTCATTCTTCTTTAAAATATACATTTGTATAGTAATTCAATTTTGCTTTTAGGTTAAGAAGATTTAAACTTGAGGGGCAATTCATTTCAGGTTTTATCTATGTCAACGTTGGCAACTCTCTCAGACCAAGAACAGCAGTTTTTAGATGTATTTCAGCAAGCTGTTGAAAGTGATCAATTTGATCGTCTGATCTTAAGCCAGTATAAAGGTGAACTGCAGGATTTAGAGAAAATGACCTTGCGAGTCATTTCATTAAATGGGCAAAAAGTACTGAGCTGTTTGTATCGCCATAAAACTCAGGATGTCACCAAAAACTATCCTTTAGCGGATGCACTGGCACAGGTGACAGTATTATTAGCATGTTGCAAGCAAGCCAATTTAATGACGCTAGATGAAGAATTACAGCTGAAAAAAAACAAGAAAAAAGCCATGTTGACCCGTACTAAAAACAAAAACTCGACGCTTCAGGTCAAGTCCGCTGAACAGGGTCATGACCGGATTAAACAACGTTATGTTGATCAGGACAGCATCTTTTTACAGCATCTCGGCATCAGCGATCATAACGCGCAGATCATTCCGAGCATGGCGCGTAAATGGAAACAGATTAATAAATTTGTCGAGATTTTTTCGGGTGCATTGGCGCAACTCAAGCCACAAGTCGAAGGTCTGCGTGTGGTGGATTTTGGCTCCGGTAAAGGCTATCTGACCTGTGCTTTATATGACTATATGCAAAAACATGGTGAGACGCCGTGGGTTACAGGGGTGGAACTGAATCCGAAAATGGTCGAGTTCTGCCAAAAGGTCGCGCAACAATCTGGCTTTGATCAGCTCGACTTTTTTCAGGGCGATGTGCGTACTTATGCACCGAAACGTCTGGATGTAATGATTGCTTTGCATGCCTGTGATGTGGCAACGGATTTTGCGATTCACAGCGGTATTCGCCTGAATGCACAGATGATCATGTGTGCGCCATGTTGCCATAAGGAATTGCGCCCACAGTTACAGGCGCCAAAAGTGCTGAGTCCGATGCTGCAATTTGGTATTCATGCCGGTCAACAGGCAGAAATGCTGACCGATACCATTCGTGCGTTATTGCTGAAAGCCTATGGTTATGAAACCAAAGTTTTTGAGTTTGTGGCACTGGAACATACCAGTAAAAATAAAATGATTCTGGCGACGAAACGCAAAGATTACCAACAACCCGATCAGGAGGTCTTGAAACAGATTCAGGACTTGAAAGAAATGTACGCTATCCAAAAACATTCACTGGAATTGTTATTGAATAATCAGTGGGATCAGCAGGGGATTGGTTCTAAATGCTAAAGGATTCAGAGCTTAAAATTGTTTCGGGTGGTTGGGAGGATTTAGCGAAGCATGCCAAAACCATTCGCGAAGCCGTGTTTATTCAAGAACAGAATATCGCTGCTGAAGAAGAATGGGATGAGCAAGATGCCATTTCCATCCATTTTGTGGTCTATGAAAAGGGGCATGCGATAGCCACTGCAAGATTGCTGGCGAATAACAGTGTAGGTCGTGTTGCAGTGTTAAAGCCACATCGTGGCTTGAAGATCGGGCAGCAATTGATGCAGGCGATTATCGATTATGCCAAAGCAGATCATCGAAAAGATTTAAAACTGTCTTCGCAAGTACATGCCATCGGTTTTTATCAGGCATTGGGTTTTAAGGTTCAGGGCGAAGACTATCTGGATTGCGGCATCCCGCATATTAATATGTATTTAAACCTTTAATTTTTTAGTTATTGAGATACAAAAAAGCGAGGCATTGACCTCGCTTTTTTACGCCCTTACTGAATCAAGATCAGTGGCCATGCGCTGAGCTATGCTCGGCACTCTCCATATTGGCATGTTCTTCAGTTGACATATTATGTTCATTCGCTGTTGTATCGGAATGAGCCGTATTGGCAGTCGCACGTGCCTCACGATCTGCTTGAGCCTTCGCAATTGCTTCAGGAGACATGGTCGGTGCATTTTTAAAAGCATGCTGCTGGGTGGTTTGTTTATTTTGCTGGCTTGGCATGTAATCCGGTTCATTCGTCACCGCAAGCCAAAAAATAAACATGAATAATCCACCTAAAATACAGAAGATAATAAGTGCTTTCCAACCCCAAGGGGATTTTTCAGGTGAACTGTGATCAGTCATAGGTCTTACCCACGTGGATATCAAACTTATGTAACTTTATAACATAAATTGATCAAAAAGCAGATCGAAATCTGTCATTAGACGAGTGTATCCAGTGATTCAGCCAAATCCGGAAAATAAAAAGAGCAACTCAGTTCCTCTTTTTATTTAGAGCTCAAAATTATTGAATCGGCTGGCCTTCTGCTGCCCGGTCTTTCAGGAGTTGCGGTGCTTTGAAGCGTTCACCATACTTGTTTTCGAGTACCTTGGCACGGGTCAGCGCCTTGGCCAGACCATACTGATTTAAGAATTGCACCGCGCCACCCGTCCAGGCTGCAAAGCCAATGCCAAAAATGGAACCGACATTGGCATCGACCACAGACTCCAGCACGCCTTCTTCCAGACAGCGCACGGTATCCAGTGCCTGCACAAACAGGAAACGATCCATCATTTCCTGTTCAGAAAGATCAACCTCTTTTTTCCAGTGGTTGAGACCCGTCCAGAGCTGCTTTTTACCATTTTCTGGATAATCATAAAAACCTGCACCGGCAGCCTTACCTTTACGGTTAAACTCATGAATCATACTGTGAATGACTTCATCTGCGGGTGATTTGGTGATGGTCTGACCTTGTGCTTCTAAGACTTTGTATCTTTCATTGGCCACATGTTCGGAGAGGGTCAAGGACACTTCATCCTGAATGGCCAATGGCCCGACTGGCATACCGGCTTTGAGTGCAGCCATTTCAATCCGCGCCGGATGCACGCCTTCTGCCAGCAGGCGCAAACCTTCTTGAACGAACGTACCAAAGACACGACTGGTAAAGAAGCCACGGCTGTCATTTACCACAATCGGTAATTTGCCAATCTGCTGGACAAAGTCAAAGGCTTTGGCCAGTGTTTCTGCTGAAGTATTTTGCCCCTTGATGATTTCGACCAGCTGCATTTTATCGACCGGACTAAAGAAATGCAGACCGATAAAGTTCTGATCATTTTTTGAAGCCTGGGCTAACTCTATAATAGGCAGGGTCGAAGTATTCGATGCCATCACGCCATGACTGGCAAGATACTGTTCTGCTTCTTGTGTGACTTGAGCTTTCAGTGCGGGATTTTCAAACACCGCTTCAATGATCAGGTCACAACCGGCCAGATCTTGATTGGATGCAGTCGCTTGAATCAGGCTTAAAACCTGATCTCGTTGATCAGCAGATAAACGTCCTTGAGCTACTTTTTTATCCAGCAGTTTCTGGCTATAAGCTTTACCTTTTTCAGCCGCTTCAATCGAAATGTCTTTTAAAATAACCTGAATGCCTTTGCTGGCAGTCACATAAGCAATGCCTGCACCCATCATGCCTGCGCCCAGAATGCCAACTTTAGTGGCTTTCCATTTCGCAACCTTTTGGGGACGGCTGGCACCGGATTTGATCGCATTCAATCCATGCCAAAAAGTAGCGATCATATTTTTAGAAATCTGACCGGTGGCCAGATAAGTAAAGTAACGCGATTCAATGGTCAGCGCCGTATCGACATCGACCTGAGCACCTTCTACCGCTGCCGACATGATTGCTTCAGGTGCAGGATAGCAACCTTTGGTTTTATCACGCAGCATCGCTGGGGCAATCGCCAGCATCTGTGCAACTGCTGGCGTTGAAGGGCTACCACCCGGAATTTTGTAGCCTTTTACATCAAAAGGCTGTTGTGACTTCGGATTGGCTTTGATCCAGACAATGGCTTTGTCTAAGAGTTCATCGGTATTGTCTGCCACATCGTGAATCAGCCCTAAAGATCGGGCTTTCTCTACACCCAACTGTTTGCCTTCCATCAACAAGGGAAAGGCATTTTGCAGGCCGAGCAGGCGCACGCTACGGACAATACCACCGCCACCGGGTAGTAAACCCAGTGTGACTTCAGGCAGGCCAAACTTGCTTTTAGGGTCATTCAAGGCAATACGATGATGGGCACACAGAGCAATCTCCCAGCCACCGCCCAGTGCTGTGCCATTTAGTGCAGCCACAACCGGAATGCCGCGGGTTTCGATATAACGCATCTGTGCTTTCATCTCTTCAATCATGTTGAAGAATTCAGTCGCATGTTCAGGTGTAGCTTGAATCAGTTCATCCAGATCGCCACCGGCAAAGAAGGTTTTTTTCGCAGACCGGAAAATGATGCCAGTAATATTTTCATCAGCTTTGAGTTTTTCTACGGTTTCAGCCAAAGCGCTACGAAAATCTGCATTCATGGTATTGGCAGACTGGTTTGGAGAATCAAAGGTCAGAATGACGATATTATCTTCAGTTTTTTGATATTGAATTGCGCTCATAAATTTTTATCCAGATCATAATGGGATGAATTTGGCATTAATATCCTGATTAGATTTTAGAAATTTTCCTTATTCCGGAGCCTTTCCAAATTCATCTAAATTCTTGGTTTAAGCTTCAGTTCGACCTGCCTTACGAAATGTATTTCTCATTTAGCAAAAGTAGGCAAAACCATTGTCATACGCAAAATCTATTAATTTTGTAAAACAATGATCTTGCGCTAAAACCAAAGCAGTGCTTTGGTTTTGCTCAGGTTGCATATGACTAAAACGTGAATCAAACACTTTAAATATTTGAGTTAAACCAATTCAATAATGGTGGCGATGCCCATACCGCCACCGACACACAGTGTGGCTAGTCCACGTTTTTTGCCTTGGCGTTCTAACTCATCCAGTAAAGTTCCCAGAATCATCGCGCCTGTTGCGCCCAATGGATGACCCATAGCGATTGCACCACCATTCACATTCACTTTCGCTGGATCAACATTGAGTTCGCTAATAAATCGCATCACCACCGCAGCAAAAGCTTCATTGACTTCAAACAGGTCAATATCATCAATCGTCAAGCCAGCTTTAGCCAAAGCTTTACGTGCTGCCGGGGCAGGGCCGGTCAGCATAATGGTAGGATCAGCCCCGACCAGCGCCGTGGCCAGTACTTTGGCACGCGGTTTTAAACCTTGTTCTTTGATCGCTTGTTCCGATGCGATGAGAACCACGGCTGCACCATCGACGATTCCGGAAGAATTCCCGGCATGATGCACATGATTCACCGTGCCAACTTCAGGATATTTTTGTAGGGCGATGGCATCAAAGCCCATCTGTCCCATGGTCGCGAAACTAGGATTGAGTTTGCCTAAGCCTTCAGCAGTTGTGGTCGGTTTGATAAATTCGTCTTTGTCCAGAATCACCACACCGGCCTTGTCTTTGACCGGGATAACAGAAGCGTTGAAATAACCATTGGCTTGTGCGGCAGCGGCTTTCTTCTGGGATTGCTCGGCAAACTGGTCTACGTCGGTGCGGCTATAACCGTCAATCGTGGCAATCAAGTCCGCGCCAATACCTTGCGGAATAAAATCACAGGCCATATTGGTTTCAGGATCTAGTGCCCAAGGACCGCCATCGGAACCCATCGCTACGCGGGACATGGATTCGACGCCGCCTGCAACGACCAGATCTTCCCAGCCAGAACGGACTTTTTGTGCAGCCAGATTGACAGCTTCCAGACCGGAAGCACAGAAACGGTTGATTTGTACACCGGCGACATCATTGTCCCAACCCGCTGCGATCGCCGCGGTTTTGGCAATATCGGCGCCTTGATCACCAATCGGTGTGACACAACCCAGCACAATATCATCGACTTTTGATGTATCAAATTGATGACGTGCCTGAAGTTCGTTAAGTAAGCCAGTCAGTAATGAAATGGGTTTGACTTGATGTAAAGATCCATCTTTTTTACCTTTTCCGCGTGGCGTGCGAATGGCGTCGATAATATATGCCTCGCTCATAGCATGTCCCTTTTATTAATTTGCTGAAAATTATTCTAATGACTCGAGTGTAATACTTAAATTTTGAAGTGCAATGACGAGAACGGACCAGATCATTTGACGATTTTTGCCAATAAAAAAAGCCCAGGTCTGGAAGCCTGGGCTGGAGAAGAGGATATCGAGAATTTTAATTAATGATAACCATGCAACTGGCGATATAGACCTGGGGTTACACCGGTCCATTTCTTGAAGGCACGATGGAAGGTACTGGTTTCACTGAAACCGACCTGCTGCGCGACATCTTCGAGGGTTAGATCTGGATTCAATAACAGATGAATCGCGGCATCACGGCGCAAGGCATCTTTCACACCTTGATAGCTTTTACCTTCGGCTGCCAGACGGCGGCGCAAGGTTTGAGGAGATAAATACAGCATTGACGCGACATCATTCAATGTCGGCATTTCTTCGCCAATCTGGCTCTTCAATACATCACGGATTCTTGAGGTCAGCGAGTTGGTATTTTTAAACTTCACCAGGAGCTGAGCAGGCGCAGCTTTTAAGAATTCCTCTAAGGTTTCTTCATTCTGACGGATCGGCAGGTCCAGATAGTCCGCAGCAAAGGTGATTTCGGTACGTGGCATGTCGAACTGCATTACCGGCGCAAAGAACAGGGCATCATATTCATCGGCATGGACTGGACGTGGATAGCTAAAATGCACACGTTCCAGCGGTAAACGACGTTCAATCAGCCAAGATGCCAGACCATGCCAGATCATCAGCATGCTTTCGGTAATAAAATGATCCGGATCCATCGCATTTGGAATGAGGGGCACCAGACGTGCTTCGTGTTTGTCACGTTCCAGGGTCACCGACCAGTCATCACCGAAGAGTTTATAGAACTGCGAGGAAAGTTCCAGTGCATCACCTAAGGTTTTGGCATGAATGATGAGCTGACACATGATGGCAAAAGTGCCTAACCGGCGTTGCTGTTTGTCAAAGCCGACATGCTCGTCCTGGGTCACCATCCATAACATTTTAATAAAGCGGGTATATTGTTCAGGTGAAATACGGGCTTTGGGTTGATGCAGCAGTTCTGCTTCAATTCCGACGTGAGACAATAAAGTATCGACATCCATGCCTAAGCGCTTGACGCCAGATAAGGCTGCATTGACGAAATGGATACTGATCGTATCACGACTCATGTTTAATCCTTCAGTCTCTTTAATGTTCACTAATATTTGACCTAAATGACGAAAAATAATAAAGCAATGGCAATTTACAAGAACACCTTTGCCATTTTCTTACATATTAGATTGCCGAAACTATCAAGGTAAATGGCTGAACATGACATTGTTTTTATGCATTTATGTTTCTATGATGCTGAAAAAAGCAATATAAGTAGAGTAAATACTCCAATGTCATATACCTTAAAAGGATTGAAAATTCTAGACTTTTCTACATTATTACCAGGCCCATTCGCGACATTATATCTGGCTGATCTCGGCGCCGAGGTTGTGCATATTGAATCACCGACCCGCCCGGACCTGTTGCGATTAATGCCCCCCTTTGCCAATGGACAGGCCACTTCACAGAGTTATCTGAACCGAAACAAGCAATCGGTAGCACTGGATTTGAAAGATCCGACCAATATCGAACTGGTCAAATCCAAGGTTGCAGATTATGACATTGTGATTGAGCAATTCCGTCCCGGCGTGATGCAAAGGCTTGGGCTGGACTACTCAACCTTAAGCGAAATTAACCCCAAATTAATTTACTGTTCCATCACTGGCTATGGCCAAACCGGTACTTACAAAGCGAAAGCAGGACATGATATTAACTATCTGGCCTTGTCCGGTATTGCTGGACACAGTGGCCGGATCGAAAGTGGGCCACCTGCTTTAGGCATTCAGGTTGCCGATGTAGCCGGTGGTTCTATGCATGCCGTGATTGCAATTCTGGCGGCAGTGATCGAACGCCAGCGCAGCGGTAAAGGTCAATATATTGATATTTCCATGACCGATTGTGTGGTCACCATGAATAATCTGGCCGCATCCGCCAGTCTGGCTGGCAATCAGCATCAACGACCTGAGTCTGGCTATCTGAATGGCGGGACTTTCTATGACTATTATGCAACACAGGATGGACGTTATCTGTCGATTGGCAGTCTGGAACCTCAATTTATGCAGGGATTGGCACAGGCTTTAGAACTGCCGATTATTCTAGAAAAAGGCAATTCTTTTGCTCCAGAAGATCGTGCTGCGGTGAAACAGGCAATTCAAAATAGAATAAAGTCAAAACCATTAGCGGAATGGCAAACACTATTCGCAGCGCTGGATGTCTGTGTCGAGCCGGTGCTAAAACTTGAAGAAGCTTTACATTCTGATTTAGCGCAACAGCGAGAATGGCTAGTACAGGTTCCATTAAAACCCGATAGTCAGCAGACCGAAGCACAACTGGCCTGTCCGATTAAATTTTCACGTTCAAAGATACGTTATGATTTTGTCGGTCAGTTTTTGGGTGAGAGTGAAAAATGGTAATATTTTTAATTATTTAAAAGACAAAAAAGGGTAAAAGATTGAAATATCACTATATGAAGATAACTGCTAACGATTGATGAATTAAAGCGTTATTGCTTTAAAACTACACTAAATGCGCTAAACCGTGATATCAGTGAAACTTTGGCAGGCTTATCAATAAAACAGCTATGAAATATGTATAAAAAGCATTTTATTGATAGGTTTAATCTCGCTATCCTTGCGATCGATATAATAGAAACTACTAGCAGCTGTACGCCATGTATTTATATACTGATTTCGATCAGCAACTGATTAATGAACGTGTTGCACAGTTCCGTGACCAAACGGAACGTTATTTAGCCGGCAAACTCACCGAAGATGAGTATCGTCCGCTTCGTCTGCAAAATGGTCTGTATGTGCAGCGTTATGCGCCGATGTTACGTATTGCAGTGCCTTATGGTTTGATGAACTCAAAGCAACTGCGTAAAGTGGCTGATTTGGCTAAAGAATATGACCGTGGTTACGCGCATATTTCGACCCGTCAAAACATCCAGTTTAACTGGCCGGCACTGGAAAACGTGCCAGATATGCTGGCTGAACTGGCGACCGTGCAAATGCATGCGATTCAGACTTCAGGCAACTGTATCCGTAATACCACGACGGATCAGTATGCCGGTGTAGTGGCTGGTGAAATTGCCGATCCACGTCCGACCTGTGAGTTGATCCGTCAATGGTCAACTTTCCATCCGGAATTTGCTTTCTTGCCACGTAAGTTCAAGATTGCAGTCTCTGCGCTTGAAGAAACCGACCGTGCAGCCACTGCATTTCACGATATCGGTGTATATATTGTGCGTAATGAAGCCGGCGAAATGGGCTATAAAATCAAAGTGGGTGGTGGTCTTGGCCGTACTCCAGTGATTGGCAGCTTTATCCGTGAGTTCCTGCCACGTGAAGACTTGATTGCTTATCTTGAAGCAGTGCTTCGTGTGTATAACTTGCATGGTCGTCGCGACAACAAATATAAAGCCCGTATCAAAATTTTGGTCAAAGCTTTAACGCCAGCGGTATTTGCTGAGAAAGTTGAAGCTGAATTTGCGCATACTGTTAAGACTTTGAAAATCGATGCAGACACCTTGGCAAAAATGGATGAAAACTTCACCCCATTTGATTATCAAGATTATGCAGATGAAGATTTTACTGAATTGTTTGCGCAATATCCAAAATTCAAACAGTGGTTCAATATCAATACCAATGCACATAAAGTGAAAGGTTATCGTATTGTGACGATTTCACTGAAACGTGCCGGCATTGCACCGGGTGATGTCAGCACCGAAGAAATGAACCTGATTGCAGACCTTGCCGATCAGTACACTTTCGGTGAATTACGTACCACGCATGAACAAAATATCTCGCTGGTCGATGTGCCGCAAAAAGATTTGTTCGCTGTATGGCAAACTCTTGAACAAAACAACCTGGCACGTGCCCATATCGGTTTCTTGACCGACATCATCTGCTGCCCGGGCGGTGATTTCTGTTCATTGGCCAATGCAAAATCGATTCCGATTTCTGAAGCGATTTCACGCCGTTTTGATGATCTGGATACCATTTACAACTTGGGTAAACTGGACTTGAACATCTCTGGTTGTATGAATGCCTGTGGTCATCACCATGTCGGTAATATCGGGATTTTGGGTGTTGATAAAAAAGGCGCTGAATTCTACCAGATCACGCTTGGCGGTAATGCAGACCATGATGCCTCAATTGGCGACATTCTTGGGCCGTCATTTGCAGCAGATGTAGTGCCGGATATTGTAGAAGAAATTCTTAATACCTATCTTGATCTACGTCAGGATGCTGAAGAGTTTATCGATACTTATCGCCGTGTTGGCATCCAACCATTCAAGGAGCGTGCATATGCTTAATACCGCACTCGCAGTGCTCTCTAAAGATGGCACAGTGACAGAAAATACTTACCAGCTCATCGGTGAAGAGGGTGTTTTACCACAAGGTGATGTGGTTCTGACGGTAGATCAGTTAGATCAGCTTCGCCATGTTTCAGGTAAAAAAGCATTGTACTTAACCGTTGATGCTTCACCTGAAAGCAATGAATTTCCGCTAGCTCAATTAGATGCAATCTTTATTGAATTCGCCGGTTTTAATGATGGCCGTGGCTATTCATTTGCAGCACTTTTACGCCGTCAAGGTTTCCAAGGCGAACTTCGTGCCACTGGTGATGTATTCAAAGATGTGTTGAACTACATGAAGCGTTCTGGTTTCGATACTTTCGTGATTAAAGAAGGTAAAGACATTCAGGAGGCGGCTGCCGGTTTAAATGATTTTAAAAATCCGTACCAAGCATCGACCGCGGTGAATCAGGCAAATTATCAAACAGGTGCCTAACCTGAAAGTTAAAAAGCTTGTCTGTAAATAAGTCTGTTTTTCTTATAAACAAAAAGCCTGCAATGCAGGCTTTTTGTTTGCTTTGGACGATAGATATGATTGTTTCTATACTATCCTGAATGCTTTAAATTGCTGCGAATTGCTGTAGCATAAGTATCTTTATGCTGAGAGTAACGCGAGCAGAGCGCTAATTTTCGAGTATGCAAAATCAATCAAGAGGGCGATTTTAATGGGATCGTCATCTGATTTATTTTTTTTAATTTTTTCATGATGAAGTGACTTGTCTTTATGCAAAATTCTATCCGTATTGGTATTGCTGGTTATGGCAACTTGGGTCGTGGCGTTGAAACCGCCATTCAAAAGAATCCAGATTTACAACTTGTGGGTATTTTTACCCGTCGTGCGCCTGAAACGGTATCTCCTTGCTTCGCAGCAACCCAAGTGTTCCATATGGACTCACTGACAGATTTTCAAGATAAAATTGATGTGCTCATTTTATGTGGCGGTTCAAAAGACGACTTACCGCAACAAGGTCCGATCTTGGCCAGCCAGTTTAATATTGTCGATAGTTTTGACACCCACGCACGTATTCCTGAATATTATGCGGCGGTCGATGCACCTGCAACAGCCAGCAAGAAAACTGCGATGATCTCCATTGGTTGGGATCCAGGCATGTTCTCGATCAATCGCTTATTTGGTGAAGCCTTACTGCCAGACGGTGAAACCTATACTTTCTGGGGCAAAGGCTTAAGCCAGGGTCATTCAGATGCCATTCGTCGTGTAGAAGGTGTGAAAGCAGGGGTGCAATATACCATTCCTTCAACAGAAGCAATTGAGAAAGTACGTAGTGGTGTTCGTCCAGTATTAACGACCAAAGAAAAACATACCCGTGAGTGTTATGTGGTGCTTGCAGAGGATGCAGATGCAGAAGCAGTGAAGCAAGCGATTGTGACCATGCCGGATTATTTTGCCGACTATGACACGACTGTGAATTTCATTGATGAAGCAACTTTAGCACAAGATCACCAACGTATGCCGCATGGTGGTTTTGTGATTCGTAGTGGAAACACCAGTGATGCACATAAACAAGTGCTTGAGTTTTCATTAAAACTAGAAAGTAATCCAGAATTTACAGCCAGCGTTTTAGTTGCTTATGCACGTGCAACTTATCGTTTAAATCAAATGCAGCAGTATGGTGCAAAAACAGCATTTGATGTGGCACCGGGCTTGTTGTCAATGAAATCACCTGAGCAACTTCGTAAAGAAATTCTTTAAGTCTTATCATTTAAAGTACAGCTTTGAATATTTGACGATAAAAAGCCTCCAATTGGAGGCTTTTTGATTTCTAAAATTCCCCCTCCTTTATTAAAGGATGAGGAACGATGTTCCGCAAGAGGGGAGGATTTCTAAAATCCCTCTAAATCTCTCTTTTAAAAGGGAGACTTTTAATTAAAGCAACTCAATCGCCACAGCAGTCGCTTCACCGCCACCGATACAAAGTGCAGCAATACCATGTTTACCACCGGTACGTTTCAGCGCATGAATCAAAGTCAGGATAATACGTGAACCGGTTGAACCGACAGGATGACCGAGGGCACAGGCACCGCCGTTAATGTTGACTTTTTCAGGATCAAGCTTGAACTCATCCATTGGACACATGGTCACCATGGCAAAGGCTTCATTGATTTCCCAGAGGTCGACATCTTGAGCATTCCAACCTGCTTTATCGAGAACCTTTTGAATTGCACCCACTGGCGCTATGGTAAATTCAGAAGGATGCTGTGAATTTGAAGCATAGGCAACAATTTTGGCCAAAGGATTTAAACCTTTTGCTGCGGCATGATCCGCTGAGCTAATCACCAGAGCTGATGCACCATCAGAAATTGAGCTGGCATTGGCAGCGGTAATGGTGCCGTCTTTGGCAAAGGCTGGACGCAGGGTTGGAATTTTATCAATATTGGCATTGAAGGGTTGTTCATCTTTATCAACAACCACATCACCTTTACGTGTTTTTACCGTAACTGCTACGATTTCATCAGAAAAATAGCCTTCATTCACAGCAGTTTGTGCACGTTTCAATGAGCGAATGGCGAAATCATCCATCTGTTCGCGAGTATAGCCTTTGGTATTTGCCATATCTTGGGCAAATGAACCCATCAAACGACCTGTCTCAGCATCTTCAAGACCATCTAGGAACATATGATCTTTAATTTCGCCATGTCCCATGCGGAAGCCGCCGCGCGCTTTTGGCAATACATAAGGCGCGTTGGTCATTGATTCCATCCCCCCTGCAACCACAATATTTGCAGAACCGGCTTTAATCATATCGGCTGCTTGCATCACCGCTTTCATGCCAGAACCACAGAGTTTGTTAATGGTCACAGCACCCGTTGAATCCAGAAGGCCGGCTTGACGCATCGCTTGACGGGCAGGACCTTGTTTCAAACCCGCAGGAAGGACACAACCCATAATGACTTCTTCAATATCTGCTGCTTGTAAGCCTGCGCGAGCAATCGCTTCTTTAATTGAAGCCGCACCCAATTCAGGTGCAGTTACACTGGCAAGGCTACCCTGAAAGCCACCCATGGCTGTGCGTGCACCATTGACAATTACGATATCAGTCATTGTTATATCTCCGTATGAGTTTTAATCAATTTTTCAAACATAAGCAGTATATTGAAAAAAACTCAGGATTGAAGCGCTAATCGCAGTCAATCATAAACTGCATAGTTCTGTTAGCAAGAAGGGAGACTTTCTACCCGGATATGCCCCATTTTACTCAGTACAATACGCTGCTGGCTGGAAAGTTGAGCAGAACAATAATAGAAACTACCATTCGAACCAATCGGAAGGGCGGTATGTGCCTGATAAGTGACACTTGGTGAACTTAATGCGCCTCGCCAACTCAGGTTGCCATATTTAAGATTTAGAGCATCAATGTGTAAAATTTGTTCGCCTGCATCGACTTGCCGGTTTTTATTTTTATCAATAAAGACCAGTATATTTTTATTCCATTGATTGGGGTGACAGCTGAGTGAATCCTGACTGGGACAGATCACAATATTCTGGTGAAACACGGCAGCCTGACTACGTGCATAACGGTTAACCGCAGATAATTTGATAGGAATCTGTTTGGCTTCCTGTCTGGACTGATATTCATGAAAGTAAGGCAGGGCAATACTGGCCAAAATTGCAAGCACTGCAACACAGATAATCAATTCAACAATAGTGAACGCTCTTGTTATTTTTCTATACATAGAGTTACCTGATTTATATATTATTTTTATAGGAAACATGTTATTAATTATGCGTTTTTTATGCTTTGTTGAGCGTGTAATTTAGCTGTTACTCAAAATTCAAGAAAGCTATTAAAAAATAATTGGCAATCACAATAGGTCATTCAGAATAAAAAATTGAGTAAAAAATTACTGAATTACAACGGAAATTGTAAGTAATTTTGTCAATAATTTACTTGATTAAATTAATCAAGCACTTGGAAAAATAATAAAGTGTTTGTATGATGCCATGTGAATAGCTTAAGAATAAAACTGGGGTAATAAAAAGCCTATCTCAGGATGGCCTATTACGGGCTTGAGCTTGAACAACAATTGTTATCTCTGGAGGATAAATCCATGAAAATGAGTCGTATTGCTTTAGCTATGCTTGTAGCTGCACCTTTTGCTGCTGCAAATGCAGGCGTAACTGTTACTCCGTTGATGTTAGGTTATACATTCCAAGACACTCAGCACAACAATGGCGGTAATGATGGTGAGTTAACAACTTCTGGTCAAATGGAAGATGATTTATTTGTAGGTGCTGCTATTGGTGTAGAACTTACTCCTTGGTTAGGTTTTGAAGCTGAATATAGCCAAGTAAAAGGCGATATGACAGGTCTACCTGGTGCTGAATATAAAGGTCAGAACATTGCAGGTAACTTCTACGCAACTTCTGATGTATTCACTGGCAACTATGACAGCAAAGTGAAGCCATACATGCTTCTAGGTGCTGGTCACTACAAATATGAATTTGATGGTGCTACTGAAGCTCAATTAGGTCGTGTTGGTCGTGGTTTTGAAGAAGAAGGTACTCTAGGTAACGCAGGTGTCGGTGCATTCTGGCACATCAACGATGCCTTGGCACTACGTACTGAAGCTCGTGGTACTTACCACTTTGACGAAAAATTCTGGAACTATACAGCGCTTGCTGGTCTTAACGTAGTTCTAGGTGGCCGTCTGAAACCAGCTGCTCCAGTAGTAGAAGTTGCTCCAGTTGAGCCTGTAACTCCGGTTGCTCCAGCTCCACAAGAGTTGACTGAAGACCTGAACATGGAACTTCGTGTGTTCTTTGATACCAACAAATCAAACATCAAAGATCAATACAAACCTGAAATCGCGAAAGTTGCTGAGAAGCTAGTTGAATATCCAAACGCTACTGCTCGCATCGAAGGTCACACTGATAACACTGGTCCACGTGCACTAAACGAACGTTTGTCTCTGGCTCGTGCTAACTCTGTTAAATCTTCACTTGTGAATGAATACAACGTAGATGCATCTCGCTTGTCTACTCAAGGTTTCGCTTGGGATCAACCGATTGCTGACAACAACACTAAAGAAGGTCGTGCTATGAACCGTCGTGTATTCGCGACAATCACTGGTAGCCGTACTGTACTAGTTGAAGGTCAACAACAAGCTCAATAATTAATTATTGAATTGTTAAAAAAGCGGCTCCTATGAGCCGCTTTTTTTATATCTGAATTTTGACTACACTACCTAGGCACTGAAAATGTAGTTGAGTAAAAGCGTGAGTATAGAAATTCCGGAAGATTTACAAAATCTGGAAGCTAATAGCGGAATTTTCTCGATCTGGATGATTTTCCATCATTATGGAATTGACCTGCATATTCCGGACTTGGTTCAGCTCTGTCGTCACAATCCGGAAATGGGAACTTCAACTATTGCCCTTGCAGTGGCTTTGCAGACGCTGGGACTGGATGTTGCTTTTTTTAGCGAATATGATGCAGATAAACAGCCAGTCGAGCTTGATTTTTATCAACAAGTACAGACACTTAAAATACCTGTTGAAGAGCGTGTGATCTCTTATACAGAAATCCAGCAGCAGGTGGAAGCAGGCCGTTTCGTGATTGTTTTCTACGATACCTTAGAAGGGGTCGGTAATCATTCATTGATCTATGCAATAGATGAACATGAGATCAGTTTCTTTGACAGTTTTGATGCGATGCCGGCAGATGTATTCGAGCAGCAGCGTCAGGCAGAGGGGATCTGTCAGCAAGTGATTGTGATTGATGACCGTAATTTTGTCATGCGGCATAACTAATCTAAGAAATTAAAAAATCAGCCCGTAGACTGATTTTTTAATTTATGATGGTTTATTCCTGATCAAGTTTCATGGGTTGTACATCCATCTCTTGATAAGACACCAGTTTGGATTTTTTCTTCCATTTGTATCCGAACCAGATTGCCAAGAACAATGGAATACTGATATAGGTCGAGAGAACCCCCATCCATTGACCTGCCAGAACATCCTGATAGTTTTGACCAAGGACGACAATCGCACAGAGAATAAAAGCAAACCAAGGAGCAAAGGGGAAGAACTTGGCGCGATAAGCCAGATCTTCCAGTTTGTAGCCTTGAGCCAAGTAACCTTTGCGGAAGCGATAGTGTGAAATCGCAATCCCGAGCCAGACAATAAAGCCGCACATGCCCGACATATTGAGTAGCCAGTTAAAGACTTCCTGTTCACCGAAGAAGGTGGTCAGGAAACACAGTGCTGCGATCGCAGTGGTGGCATACAGGGCATTCATCGGTACACCACGTGGATCCAGACGGCCAAACAGTTTTGGCGCACTACCTTTACGTGCCATATCAAATAGCATGCGTGTAGATGAATACATGCCTGAGTTACCCGCAGACAGAATGGCTGTCAAAATCACCGCATTCATAATGCTCGCAGCAAAGGCAAAGCCGGCCTTTTCATAGAGCAGGGTAAAAGGAGAAAGCGCAATATTGTCGGTCGCAGCCGCCTGTAATAAGCGTGGGTCATTGTAGGCAATTAATGTGCCGATAATGAAAATACACACGATATAAAATAACAGGATACGCCAGAAAATCTGCTTGATTGCCACCGGAATGGTTTTCTTTGGATCTTTCGATTCGCCCGCAGCCACCCCGACCATTTCGGTTCCTTGAAAGGAGAATCCGGCAATCATCGCCACGCCAATTAAGGCTTGGAAACCACCGACAAAAGGTGCGTCACCAATACTCCAGTTGGCAAATGCTTCTGCGCCTGGGGTCAGCATAATCTTCACGATCATCCAGATACCGATAATGATAAAGGCAATAATCGCGACAACTTTCACCAGAGAGAAGAAGAATTCAGATTCACCAAAGCCTTTAACTGTCAGGGCATTAATCCCAAAAATAATGGCCAGGAAAATTGCACTCCAATAAACACCAGGAATATCGGGAAACCAGAATTTCATGATGAACTGAACGGCAACCAGCTCAAAAGCTACGGTAATGGCCCAGTTGTACCAGTAGTTCCAGCCCAAGGCGAAACCAAAACCGCCCTCGACATATTTAGTGCCATAAGTGAAAAATGCACCCGAGGTGGGATTATGCGTGGCGAGTTCGCCCAAACTGGTCATCAAGAAATAAATCATGACACCAATCAGTGCATAAGCAAGTAGTGCTCCGCCTGGCCCGGCATTGGCAATGGTCGCACCCGAGGCCAGGAATAGACCTGTACCGATGGATCCGCCAATGGCGATCATATTCAGATGACGAGCACCCAGCTTACGCTGCAGCTGCATCGTATTTTGCGTTTCGCTCATCATGATTCCTTAACATTTTTTTGTGTGCTAGCGAACAGCACTTTAAAGCCTTGTTGATCCGCTTTCACTGTGCAGCGACCAAAGTTTTGTTCAATCAGGGTCGGGTAGTTTAAGAAACGGTTGGCCACGATCCAAAGCTCGCCACCTGATTTTAAATGACGACGCGAAGTTTTACACAAGGTTTCGCTGGCCGTGTAATCGGTCTCGATTCCCATATGAAAAGGCGGATTACTGACAATGGCATGCAAGAACAAGGGTGCATCAGCAATGCCAGTGACCGCTTTAATTTCGATCTGTTCAGGGCTAAGCTGGTTTTCATCAAAGGTCATTTGGGTGGAGGCCAGCGCAAAGGCATCCACATCCATGGCAAAAATCCGGTTTTTCGGATTCAACTTTGCCAGATACGCACTAATCACACCTGCGCCACAACCAAAGTCAGCGATTTTACCCGAGGTAACTTGTGACAAATAAGGTAATAAGGTGGCAGTCCCGATATCTAAACGGTTTTGACTAAACACGCCCGGCAGGGCACAAATATTCAGGTCACCATTCGGGGTCGAGACGCTATAACGCTGTGCCCAGTCAGCAAGTGATTTTTTCTCGACCGTGTGGTCTAGAACCAGTTGCCAAAGCTGGCAATGACGTGCGCTATCCAGTTTGAGGGTTTTACCATAAGGCTGCAACTGTTTGGCTGCACGCTCTATCCCGCCTTTCTTTTCACCGACCAGGAAAATACTGCTGCCCGGTTTAAGTTGTGCTGCCACATTATGCAGTAAATAATTGAGCAGTTCTTTAGACTTGGGTACAAAAATAACCGCCTGATCAAACTCAGCTTCAGGCATCTCTGCGCCAAAGTGGACATCTGCTTGTTGCGACTGGAAATATTGAAAATCATTAAAATTCCATGTCCAGACAGCGGGATTGATAGAGGCATCGAATTCAGCGAGTAGATCATCTGTCGGTGCATTAATGAGTAAGATGCGACCCGACAAAAAATCATATTGTCTTAATAAAACTTCGCTTTTAGGATCCATAGGTATCTCTCCAATATAAAGAACACTGCCTAAGTCTGACCTAGACAGTGTTCTTTGGACATGAAATTACTTCTTTGTTTCAGGAAGTACAACATTCAGAATAAGGGCAGCAATACCGCCAGTAGCAACGCCTGAGCTAAAGATATTACGGAATAACTCAGGAAGATGCTCAAGAATTTGTGGAACTTGTGCAACACCTAAACCCAGTGCCAGTGAAATCGCAATAATCAGCAGGGCACGGCGGTCCAGATGTACGCCAGACAGAATATTAATGCCGGAAGCTGCTACTGCACCAAACATCACCATCACTGCACCACCCAGTACCGCTTGCGGAACCGCCTGGATAATCCCGGCAACCGCAGGCAGCAAACCCAGAATGATCAGTAAAGCAGCAATCCAGATGCCGACATAACGGCTCGCTACACCCGTCAACTGAATCACACCGTTATTTTGTGCAAATACCGAACTTGGGAAGGTGTTAAAAATACCGGCAAGGAATGAATTGGCGCCATTGACCAGTACACCGCCTTTAATGCGTTGCATCCATTTTGGACCATCGACCGGCTGGTTAGAAAGCTTCGAGGTCGCCGTGATATCGCCAATCGCTTCTAAAGAGGTCACCAGATAAATGAATGCCATCGGAATAAACAGGCTCCAGGAGAAGCTTAAACCGAAATGCATTGGAGTTGGAATCTGTACCAGTGGGGCATCTTTTAAGCCGGAAAAATCCAGATGGCCCATAAAGCCGGCCAGAATATAACCACAAACCAGGGCGATCAAAATGGCAGAACTTTTTACCCAGGTAATCCGGATACGGTTCAGGATAATGATCAGCGCCAAGACTGTGCAGGACATGATCAGGTTGTCTGCATTGGCAAAAGTTTTATCGCTCATGGCCTGATAACCACCGCCCATACTGATTAGACCTTCTTTAATTAAGGTTAAACCAATCAGAAGGACGACAATCCCGGTTACCAAAGGGGTAATCAGTTTTTTTATCCAAGGCAGAATCTGGGACACGCCCATTTCAATAAATGCACCTGCAATCACCACACCAAAAATTGCTGCCATGACTGACTCAACTGGCGTACCGGCAGCAACCATGGCTGAACCAATACCAATAATTGGGCCGATAAAGTTAAAGCTGGTTCCCTGAACAATCAACAGACCGGCACCAAAAGGTCCGACTTTTTTAGACTGTAAAAAAGTCGCGATACCCGAGATCACCAGGGACATGGACAAAATCATGTTGGTATCTTCTTTGGATACCCCAAGTGCCAGACAAATTAGCAAGCCAGGGGTCACGATCGGGACAATAATTGCCAATAAATGTTGGAATGCAGCTAAAAAAGCAATAAATGGTTTTGGACGATCATCCAGACCATATACCAGGTCGAGTTGATCTTTAGGAGGAGGAGATTGATTAAAATCAGACATGTGTCAATGCAAATTAAGGCAGGGTGGCGCTATTCTAATCGAGTTACACGCCTTTACAAAATCAAAAAAAGCCCATCTCCTTAAAAAAAGTTGAGGAGTGTGGTAACAGTGACTATAAAAGTTTTGTATTTTTCTGTATAATTTGCCCTCAAATTACATACGCATTGAATTTACATGTCAGATATTAAAACTCTCCGTAACATCGCCATTATTGCGCACGTCGATCATGGTAAAACCACTCTTGTAGACAAACTTTTGCAACAATCAGGTGCTCTCGGTGATCGCGCGGGTGAGATTGAGCGTGTCATGGATTCTGGCGCTATCGAAAGTGAACGTGGTATTACCATTCTTGCAAAAAACACTGCAATTAAATGGACGGATGCACGTACCAATACTGAATACCGTATTAACATCGTGGACACCCCGGGACACGCCGACTTCGGTGGTGAAGTTGAACGTGTAATGTCGATGGTTGACTGCGTACTTCTTCTTGTCGATTCACAAGAAGGCCCGATGCCACAAACACGTTTCGTAACGCAAAAAGCGTTCGCACGTGGTTTGAAGCCAATCGTAATTATTAACAAAGTTGATAAGCCAAGCGCACGTCCAGACTGGGTGATTGACCAGGTATTCGATTTGTTCGATAACTTAGGTGGTTCTGACGAACAGTTAGACTTCCCGGTCGTTTATGCATCTGGTCTTCGTGGTGTGGCGGGTCCTTCTCCAGAAGAACTTGCTGACGACATGACACCATTGTTCCAAACAATTGTAGACATCGTTGAACCGCCAGCAGTTGACGTTGATGGTCCATTCCAAATGCAAGTGTCTTCACTTGACTATAACAGCTTCGTAGGCGTTATCGGTGTTGGTCGTATTCAACGTGGTTCAGTTAAATTGAACACGCAAGTGACTGTAATCGACAAAGAAGGCAAAACACGTAACGGTCGTATCTTAAAAATCATGGGTTATCATGGTTTAGATCGTGTGGACATCGAAGAAGCCAATGCAGGTGATATCGTTTGCGTAACAGGTATCGATGCATTGAACATTTCTGACACGATTTGTGATCCGAAAGCTGTTGAAGCGCTTCCACCGCTTTCTGTAGATGAACCTACAGTCACAATGACATTCCAGGTAAACAACTCACCGTTTGCTGGTAAAGAAGGTAAATTCGTAACTTCACGTAACATTCGTGAGCGTCTAGATCGCGAATTGATCCACAACGTCGCATTACGTGTTGAAGACACTGACAGTCCTGACCGTTTCAAAGTGTCTGGCCGTGGTGAACTTCACCTTTCAGTTTTAATTGAGAACATGCGCCGTGAAGGCTTCGAGATGGGTGTATCTCGTCCGCAAGTCATCTTGAAAGAAATTGACGGTCAAATGCAAGAACCGTACGAAAACGTGACTTTTGACGTTGAAGAACAGCACCAAGGTTCTGTAATGGAGCAAATGGGCAGCCGTAAAGGCGAGATGACCAATATGGAAGTTGACGGTAAAGGCCGTATCCGTATTGAAGCAACTGTTCCTTCACGTGGCTTGATCGGTTTCCGTTCTGAATTCATGACGATGACTTCAGGTACGGGTATCATGACATCAAGCTTCTCGCATTATGGTCCAATGAAACAAGGCCAAGTTGCGAAACGTCAAAACGGTGTGTTGATCTCTATGGTTCAAGGTACTTGCCTGGGCTATGCATTGTTCACATTACAAGACCGTGGTCGTCTATTCGCTAAGCCTCAGTTAGAAGTTTACGAAGGTATGATTATTGGTATTAACTCACGTTCTGACGACATGACTGTGAACCCGACTAAGGCAAAACAGTTAACCAACGTACGTGCATCTGGTACTGATGAAGCATTAACACTTGTTCCTGCAGTTGAATATACGCTTGAACAAGCGCTTGAATTCATTGAAGATGACGAACTAGTTGAAGTAACACCGAAGTCAATCCGTATCCGTAAGCGTTATTTGACTGAAAACGAACGTAAACGTAACCGTTCAGGTAAATAATCTGTAAATTATTGATCTAAGATTCCTAAAGCCGCAATCTTTTCAAAGGTTGCGGTTTTTTGTATTAAAATTTTAACTAGAACCATAAAACTTATAAAAAACATCACCTTATATGAAAATGAAATCACTTATAATTAATGTATAATTCATCACAAACTTTAAAATGAATTATTGGAGAAAAAATGAGTATTATTCAAGAATTTAAAGAGTTTGCTGTCAAAGGCAATGTGATGGACCTCGCGGTCGGTGTCATTATTGGTGGAGCATTTGGTAAAATTATTGATTCTTTTGTAAAAGATATCATCATGCCAATCGTTAGCTGGATTTTAGGTGGGGATGTTGACTATTCTAACTGGTTCCTAGTACTGGGTGATAATCCTAATAATGTCACTTCTTTGGCAAATGCACAGGCTGAAGGCCTGAATGTATTTGCTTATGGTAACTTCCTAACGATTCTGATTAATTTCCTGTTGTTGGCATGGGTGGTATTCTTACTGGTGAAAATGATGAATAAACTTCGTCGTAAACAGGCAGAAGAAGCACCTGCACCTGAAGCCACCCCTGAAGATATCGAATTACTGCGTGAAATTCGTGATGAATTGAAAAAACGTCCTGAAGCATAAGCGTTCTGACACAAATAAAAAAACGGCGCCTCTTGCGCCGTTTTTTTAATCCGCCTAAATCCCCCCTTTTGTTAAAGGGAGGTGGGGAGAGATTTATAAGATTAAAAATCCATTCGGAACTTAATTTCTACCAAATGAAAACCAAACTGGCTTTTGACCGGACCATGTAAGACCCGTTCAGCAGCCGTAAACACCAGCTTATCAATGACAGGCACCAGTTGGCCTTTTTTCACTTCGCCCAGTTCTCCGCCACGCTTGGCAGAATTACAGGTTGAATATTGTCTGGCGATTTTATTAAAGTCAGCGCCACTCAAAATCTTCTTTTTAAGCTGCTCGGCAGTTTCTTTATCTTTAACCAGAATATGACGCACAATGGCTGTTTTCATGACTTTTTCCCTCGTACAGTTGCCAGTTTTTTGACAGGGAGTTGCATCTTTTTCAAAGGCTGACATTCTGGACAGAACACAGAAGCACGTTGTCCCAGTTTAATATTTTCAAGCGTGGTCTCACAGTTCACGCACATTTCCCCGGCACGACCATAGGCCAGCAGCGTTTGCTGAAAATAGCCATTTTCCCCCATGGCGTTGGTGTAATCCCGTAATGTCGACCCGCCTAAATCAATGGCCTGTTTTAATATGCGCTTGATTTCCAGCACTAATTTTTCGATCTGTGCCAAGCTTAAAGTCGAGGCGGGTTGTGCTGGATGAATGCCCATATTGAACAGACTTTCGGTTGCATAAATATTGCCGACACCTACCACCACATGGTTATCCATAATCGCAACTTTGGTGCCAACATTTTTATTTTTCAATTTTTCAAATAAATACTGAGAATTAAAATTTTCACTCAGGGGTTCTGGTCCCAGCGTATCAATCAGTTTGCTTTGTGACTGCGCATCCAGCCATAAAATACAGCCAAAACGACGCGGATCATGATAACGCAGTTCAATATCATCAAACTGAATAATCAGATGATCATGTTTGCGTAATTCTTCAGTTGTTTCACACAAACGAAAGCTGCCAGACATGCCTAAATGCCAGAGCATGGTGTCGTGCTCAAACTCAGCCAGAATATATTTGGAACGGCGCGACAGGTTGAGTAATTTCTGCCCGACCAGCTTTTGTATATTTTCGGGAATGGGCCAGCGCAAACTTGACTGACGGATTTCAACCCGTTTTACACGTTGTTCTAACAAGGGTAATAAACTGGTTTTGGTGGTTTCTACTTCTGGTAATTCAGGCATAACACATCAGAGGCGAGGGAGATGCAGCTAATATTGGGCGAATTTACGGAGATTACAAGTCTTAATGGGGATGCAACCATTAGAAAATGACTGGGGATTTCATGTTTACTGGAGGTGTAAGAGCTTAAAGAATAAGCTGTTTTTTTGCATGTTTAGACCAAAAATTAAAGAAATAAAAGGAATGCAAAAATAAATAAATCCTAAGTTTTTGAAAAACATATAAATAATTTAACTATTTTGAAATAAAATTATATTTTTTGTATTAAGGCATAACTAAAAGTTTAATCAATAATAAAAAAAATAATAAGAATTTATAGGAAAAGTTATGTAAATTCATGCACCTAATAGCAATTTTAAAAACCTTGCTTGTTTTTCTCTCCGAATGTTTAGGTTTTACATGAAATATTTAGGTTTCGCTTTATTGCCATTAATGGCTGCCATGACAACCGCGCAGGCAGAATCTGCATTTGATCCGCAAGGTCAATATTTACTAGGGGGTTGGAATGGTCAACGTACAGAACTGGCTCAGCAAGGGATTAAATTTGAAGCCAATCTGCTAACTGATACAGCCTATCTTGCGGATGGTGGCCGGAATGCAGGCGCAGATCCATTAACTTCTGCCCAGTTATGGTTGGGAACTCAACTGGACCTGGAAAAACTGGCAGGATGGAACGGTGTCACGGTACGTGCTGCAATGAGTGCGCGCCAAGGCCAAAGTACGTCTATCCGTGATTTGCAAGATCCATCAGCGCCACAGATGGCCAATGCACAAGGTACGTTTGGGCGTGGCAATCAGGATAGCCGTCTGAGTGAACTTTCGATTGAAAAGAATTATAAAGAACAAGGACTGAGTATTAAGGCTGGCCGTTTGGGGCTGGGCATGGACTTTAATGTGATGGCCTGTGATTTTGCCAGTACAGCATTTTGTGCTGCGCAGATGGGTAAATGGCAAGGCAATATCTGGATGAATACGCCAGTATCACAATGGGGTGCGCGTATAAAGCAGCAGCTAAACCCTGAACTTGCAGTACAAGTCGGTGTTTATGAGTTTAATCCGGACAATGGCAATGGGGCTAAAGAAGATCAAGGCTGGAGTTTGGAT
Source organism: Acinetobacter sp. YH18001 (assembly GCF_013416975.1). Taxonomy (NCBI): domain Bacteria; kingdom Pseudomonadati; phylum Pseudomonadota; class Gammaproteobacteria; order Moraxellales; family Moraxellaceae; genus Acinetobacter; species Acinetobacter sp. YH18001. Next base: position 43,078 of record NZ_VPEU01000015.1, read on the forward strand.
ACTGAGCATGCCGATGGCGTGACCATTCCAGCAGAAATTGTATGGACACCCAAATCACTCATCAATAACTTGCCGGGTAGCTACCGTGTGGGTGGAATGTACAATACTGCGGATGATCCAATCAATCAAAAAGATATTGTCACTGGTCAAGCTGAAGATCGTACCTTTGCAGGCTGGTTGGCCATTGAACAGCAATTAACTTCAACAGGTCAGGGGCGTCAGGGCCTGCATTCATTTGCCAATTTCACCTGGCATGACCGTGTAACCAATAAAGTCGATCATTCACAACAGCTTGGGGTGAAATATATTGGCCTGCTCGACAGTCAACCGAATGATATTTTGGGTCTGGCAGTTAACCGTGTGCACGTGAATAATCGCTTTGCAGATTCGCGTCCAGCATTCAATGCCGATGCAGAATACAATATCGAACTTAACTATAGCTATAATGCAACAAAGTGGCTGATGCTACGTCCAAACCTGCAATATGTAGTCAATCCAGGGGCAACCAACAACGTAGATAATGCACTGCTACTTGGTTTAACCAGCCGCATCATCTTCTAAAAAGTGATCGTTCACGTTATAACTAAACAGGCTTTTTAAAGCCTGTTTTTTATTGCCCGATCATACTTCACATGAATAAAGAGGGATTGCCACGTGACATTATTATTTCAACCGCTAAAGTTTGGTTCATTATCACTCAGCAATAAAATTATTATTGCACCCATGTGTCAATATTCAGCCACAGATGAGGGTGAAATCACGTATTGGCATGAGCAGCAATGGGCGAATTATGCGCTCTCTGGCGCCGGACTCTGTATTGTCGAGGCGACTGCTGTACAACCAGAAGGTCGTATCAGTTATGCAGACCTGGGATTGTGGAATGATCAGCAAGCTGCCCAGATCAAAGCATTATTGGCCAAAGTTAAATCTATATCGCCAATGCCATTTGCTATCCAGCTTGCACATGCCGGACGTAAAGCCTCTACAGATAAACCATGGGCAGGTAGAGGCCAGTTTAAACCGGATGAGGCACATGGCTGGCAAACTGTTTCTGCCAGTGATCTTCCTTTTCAGGCAGACGAACATCCTCCTAAAGCGCTGAATCAGGCAGAGATTGATCAGGTCATTGCAGACTTTGCAGAAAGTGCCAAACGCGCAGTTGATGCAGGCTTTGACCTGATTGAACTACATGCAGCACATGGTTATCTGTTACATCAGTTTATGTCGCCACTTTCCAATAAGCGTGAGGATAAATATGGTGGTTCACTGGAAAACCGGATTCGCCTGACGCTGGAAGTATTGCAAGCGATGAAGGCAGCAGTTCCGGAAGATTATCCAATCGGAGTGCGTATTTCAGCGAGTGACTGGATGGAGCATGAGGATAGCTGGAATATTGATTCTTCGGTTGAACTCTCTAAAGCCCTCGAAGCGGTGGGCGCAGCTTATATTCATATTTCCAGTGCCGGTTTACATGTCAAACAGAACATTGATGTGAAACCGAACTATCAAGTACCTTTTGCAGATACCATCAAAAAAGCCGTCAATATTCCGGTAATTGCTGTAGGTTTAATTACCGAAGCAGAACAGGCAGAACATATTCTGCAAAAAGGGCAGGCCGATGCCATCGCTATTGCACGCGCGATTCTCTACGATCCACATTGGCCTTGGCATGCAGCTGCGGCACTTGAAGAAAAACTAAAAATTTCACCCCAATATCTTCGCAGTGCTCCGCATGGTCTAAACCATTTGTTTGAGCCTTTTTAACAATCTTTTCTAAGCAGGAAGGTCGTATAATAGTCACTCATTGCAAATGAGGACGCTGCATTATGATTTTTGCGGTCATTGTGCCCATTTTTTTATTGTTGGCACTGGGTTATCTGACTGTAAAAAGTCAAGTGTTAGACAAAGAACAAGTGGGTACAGTCGGTGCTTTTGTCATTAAAGTGGCGTTGCCTCTGCTGTTTTTCCAGTCTCTCGCCTCTAAAGACCTGCATGAAATCTGGTATTTTGAATACTTTGCGGTGTATAGCAGCGTAACTTTACTGCTCTATGGTAGCGGTTTCTGGATGATGCGCCGTTATTTTCAGAATACGCATTCGCAGAGTGCAGTATTGTCGCTGGGCGCCGCGATGTCGAATACCGGACTTATTGGTACGGCCGTGCTTAGTCTGTTAATCGGGCAGCAGGCCATGACTTATACTTCTCTGGTGGTCATCATTGAAAGTATGTTGCTGATTCCTTTGGTACTGGTCATGGCTGCGCTGGGAACACAGCAACAGGCAAATCTTGGCTCCATTTTTAAAAGTGTGGTGCTGACTTTAGTAACAAACCCCTTATTTATGGGGGTCGTACTGGGTATGGCCTGTGCGATTTTCCAGATTAAAATTCCGCTCTATATCGATCAGGTTTTTGCCTTGATCGGGCAGACAGCATCGCCATTGGCCTTGTTTGCAATTGGTGGCGGTATTGTGGGAATGAGCCTGAAATACGTTAATCTGCAAAGTTTCTATCTGGTGTTTTCTAACAACATTATGATGCCGCTGCTGATGTATCTTGGCCTCAGTCAATTGACCAGTTTAAGTCAGGAAATGGTTCATGCGGGTACTTTGATTGCTGCCTTACCGATGCCAACAATCTTCGGTATGTTGGGACAGGCCTATGGTTTAAATGATCGAGCCTTAACACCACTGCTGATGAGCACCATCGCTGGTTTTATCGTGACCAGCGGCCTAATTGCCTTGTGGTGGGGATAGCTCATTCCAGGATTGATTCTCTCCTTATAAAAAGCCCCATATTGGCATTTTCTTTTTTAAATTCATGATTATATTTTACAGGTAGAAAAGTCAGCCGCAACTGTTTGAGGAATGCGGTGTATTGCACCGCAAGATTAAAAATGATTGTTTTTGCGACAAATTTACCAGTGGATGCTGGCTGACGAGTTTTGCGATGAGAGTATGGCTCCGCAAGATGCCTTTCTTGCGAAGCTCCGCTTCTCATTGGGGCGAAACCAAATTAACTCTTTTTGGCAGGTATTTTTTTCTGCTCCGCCATCATTTTGTCTACTGCTGCCAAAGACTCTTTAGCCTGCGGAATATTTTGCTGTGCCAATGCAGCAAAGATTTTTTTCGCTTCAGGCAAGTTTTGCTGCACGATACTGCCATTGGCAAACATATTGCCGACTGCCATCAGGGCAGGGATATAGCCTTTTTTAGCCAGATCCTGAATACTGCTTAAACCTTGCTGAATCGGTTTTTCATCTTTGTTTTTAAAACCAGAGCTGATGTCATATAAGGCTTTGGCGTGAATCGCTTGCATATTACCTTTTGTGATTAATGGTTGCAGCTTTTGTAGTCCGATCTTATTTGAGGCGGGAGTATTTTCAGCAAATAACAGCACAGCCAGATCTACACTGGCATCATCAAAGTTGGCTGCTGAGGCACGTTCCAGATACTGTTTGGCTTTGCTTAAATCCTGCTTTAGTCCTAATGTACCCGCCGCATAATTTTTGCCCAGTACATAATTGGCCACAGGGTAACCTTTGCTGGCTGCCTGTTCATAGAGCTGGATGGCTTTTTTCTCGTCTTTGGCAGTGCCCTGGCCGGTCTGGGTTAAATAGCCTAAGTTATATATGGCTTGGGCATTTCCCTGACTAGCCAATTGATTTAAGGCGTCATAGGCGCCTTTGAAATTATTGGCTTTCACCATGGCTTCAATTTTTACAAACTGGGGGTCAGCCTGATCTTTTACAGTATTTGCCAGAGTGAATTGCGCAGAAACTGCAAGAACAGTAGCGAGTATTAACTTTTTCATGGTTCCTATAACCTTATTATTGCTGGCACCTAAGTCCTTGGTGCGGTTTTAATCATTTTCACTTACATCATAAAAGGATTTTGTGCTTTGTAAATATACAATTTGTCATTAGAGTTCTTTCATAAATCATTTTTTAATTATTATAAATGAAATTCTATCTTCTTGTCGGAGACTTGCGCAGCATGCTCCTCCTCCCGAAGGGAGAAGGAGCGTTCAACCTCTATTTAAATATGAATAAAATTATCATTTCTTGAGTTATGAAAGGGATTTAATCAAAATAAATCATCAAAGCAGGATATACCGATTTAACCAGATCACTGATCTGGATAACTTTCCTATCAATCATTCAGATATTGAAAGGATTACTTTGCTTAAAGGAACTTCTCTGGTTAAATCTCGGTTTAAATCAGCCTCCCAGGATTGAGCCATGTTTGTCAAAACGATTAAACGCCACTATGACAGAATTAACGTAGATGACACGATTGCGGATGAAGACAAGATTGACGCACTGCTGATGAAGCTCGGTGCAGAATTTTTGATTAGTCAGGAAGACCGGGTCTACACCTTTCAAAAAGGTGAATTAACCACAAAATTTGATGCCAAACATGCTCGTGCTTATCACTTCAAAGATTATGTGGTGAAAGACATGAATAAGCTGTTTCATGGTTTCTAAAACAAAAAAGCCAAGAGTTAACTCTTGGCTTTTTTAGGGCCTAAACCGGAATTATTGCGGACGTGCTACATCACCGCTCAAAGCTTCAGGAAGTTCCAGAACCTCTAGACCCAACTCGGCCAATGCTTCAGGTTTGGCTACGACCAAGGCTTTATAGCCATCCTTCAGACTGATGCTATTCACGACTTCAACATTGTTGTTGAGCTGAGTGCCGACTACAGGTGCTTCACCCGTCGCTTGAATCAGATGCAGCCAATGTTTTGGCTTGGCTTTAAACCATAAGCGTGCAATGACTTCCTGACCTAAGTAACAACCTTTGTCATAGTGAATGCTTTCACGTTGATGTAAGCGCAATTCCTGTGGTTGAAACAGGGTCGCAGTGGCCGCCTGAATCCAGGCCTGACCTGATTCAATGGCTTGCTGCTCCCAGGTCGCCACATCGGTTTCAGTTGCAACAAAGTCAGTATGAATATCATTGATCACAGGATAAACCGCACCGACCAGTTCCAGTTTCATTTTTGAAAAGGCACCAAATTTTTTAATATGATTTGCCAGTTCAGTGGCCTGATCGTCAGTACTTACAATTTCAAAGCTTTCCGGACTGAGCTTTTTAAGCCATAAGCCAAATTGAATACGGCCTTTCAAGCTACAGATCGCGGTATAACGTGTCTGGTTTTCAGCCAATTTTTCAGTATTCAAAGTCACCTGACCTTGAAGGAATTTTTGTGCATCAACACCATTCAGACTAAACAATGTAAAAGCAGGAGACGTTGCCATGATAAGCCCCAGTTTGAATACTATAAATCAATGCAGTTATTGTGCAGCAAGCATCAAATAGAGGCAAACAAAAAAGCCAACAATCTAAATCATCGGCTTTTATGGAATGATAATATTTAGTGGTGATGGCTAGCCGGTAATGGCGAATCACACGGGAATTTACCGCCACAAATCCGAACATATTCCATCATGCCCTGATCTTCATGATCGAGAATATGACAATGCTGTACAAAATCACCTTCAAATTTCTTGTAATGGCTGCGGACAATTACCTGATACCCCTGTTTAACAAAGATTGTATCTTTAAACTGTCCTTTTAAGCCGCGGTATTGAATATCTTCCAGATTAGGATTTGGATCTACTGCCAGCGGAATATCGCTGACATCCTTACCCGTTGGATCCAGCACTTTTACAATCTGGAAGGGGTTTACATGGATATGATAAGGATGATTCAGGTTATTACTGCTAAGAATCCATTCATCAATTTGCCCAAATTCCAGTTTCCGTACATATGCACCTTCTACTGCATCCGCGCCGGTAAAGAGGTCACCAAAACTATAGATTCCCTCAATATCACTGTAACGGTAGCCAAACTTACCATTTGGACCAAAGCTGGCATCGAAGGTTGAGCGTTGTGGTGGACGGTTTTTTAAGCGATTTTCAATTTCAGTGGTCATCAGCGATGGATGGTCGATAAAGGCAGAAAGCTTTAACTGTGAGAGCTGGGTCTGAATTTCTTTGTTTAAGCCAATTTTCTGTGCCTGAGTTTGTAAAAACTGGGCTGGCGTTTGCGCTTTTAATTTACTCGCTTTGACATTCACCCATCCCAGTAGTTGGGCATTTAACGTATTACCCGGAGCGAGTTGAGGGGTAATTTGTCCGGATGTAGGGATGGTATTGATTTCATCATCAATGTTCAAGTTGGTGTCAAAAATACAGTATCTATTCGTGCTTGGGAAGGCGACCATCGCATCGTGACGGTAACCGGGTTGAAATATCGAGATTCTACGTGTCTGCACATGATCCATGGTTAAACCATCCTGAGCAATGGTATAGACCGGCAAGCTGGTGAGCTGATCAAAATCTGCTTTTTTGTCTTCTTCCTGAAATTCAGAACAAGCTTTAATGGTTTGTTCAGCGGTAAATTTTTGTGATTTTGGCAGTTCCTTAATAATAAGACCAAGGGTGTCGCGAACACCACCATGAATCATACGCCAGCGCTTAAACTGGTTTTGCTCAACTTGAATCTCGCCATGTACTTTACCATTAATCGAGGTGTAATAATGATTTGCTCCCCATGAATTAAAGGCATTCAGGCCTTGATAATCTTCCAGCATACCGACTTCACCAGCATCACAATTATTGAGATTGGTTGTACCTGTCGGGTGAGTGCATCGATACTGAATTTGCTGAAACAGGAGGATATTTTCATTAGAATAGCTGTTCTTGCCTTTATCTTTCCACAGAATATCCATGTCTCCCGTCGATGTGATTTTGCCATTCCTGACTTGAGGAATACGGCTGCCTTCTACGATTAATGGGCCAGCCATGCCGCTAGAGACCTGAATAGCCGTTGAACCATGTAGATGAGCGTGATACCAGTAAGTACCCGCAGGATGATTTGGTTCCATTTTGAATTGATAGTCAAATTTTTCCTGTGGTTTGAACTTCAGGAAAACATTGTCGCTATTGCCTTGCGGGCTGACCCAGAGGCCATGAGTGTGCAGATTGGTGGTATTAAAACAATGTGGGTCATTCGCATCGAGAATATGTTCTGGGCAGGTTGCTGTGGACTCCGTGGGCAGTTGGTTATTCAAATGCACAGAAAAGGTTTCTCCCTGTTTGACCCGAATCTGGGGCCCGACCAGCCGGTCTTCGACATATTCACCTGCTTTTTTCTTATTAAATAAACTGGGCTTGGTCACATAGCCACGGAGCACCAGTTGATCCCATGTTCCTTTTCTGGGGTTATACAACTTATCCGTTTTATACGCGATGATCAGTTCGTATTTGCCTTTGGCATTTTTCTGTAGCAATGGCGGATTACTGATCAGAGAATCCGGTGCAGTTGGAGCAGGTGGTGGCTGAGTCGGGTTGTTTGGGTTACTTGGATTTGACGGATTATTTGGATTTGAAGGGTTATAGGGGTTAGGAGGATTTTTAGCTCCATTCCAGTTTGATGCCAGTACGGCTATGACCGCTGCTATGACACCGATAATCGCAAGCTGTAACATCGTAATCACCTTTATCTACTTTTGTGATGAGTATTGTTGTTGTGAAGTAATTACTGTTTAGATTTACTTAATTGAGAGAAAAACTGTTATCACCAAATTAGGGGGAGGCAGATAAACGGTATGTCTAAAGTATTTTTTCTTTGGTGTTGAATGTGCTAATTTTTATGTAAATCTTTAATTATTCGATAATATTTATACATATTAAAATAGTTGTAAAATTTGTAAGAAAGTCTTACGAAAATTATGGAATTGAATCAGGACACAGCTTTTAAATGGTTCTATCGCTGAAATACGATGATTTTCGGAATTATTGTATAAGGATGTTTTGAAGATATGCTTAATATCCAGTTTTTATCAACAAGCCGCTTGCATATAAAGACCTAAATGTAAGAGAAGAGACTTATTTGGCTTTTAATAGTTGGCTTTTAATCGGTTATAGGGTCTATTCGCTGCTTAAAATACAGCTCATAAAAGTTGCATGAATATGAAATAAAGCCTGTTTATTGCGCCTATATGTTGATTGTTTTTTATGCTGTTGTGAGTGTCTCATACTAAAGAATGAGATGAATTTTCTACGATTTTTCAAAAAAATAGAAGTTTAGAGCCAAAATTCTAAAGGCCAGATAACAAATTTATTAAAATAGACCGATTTCTATAATTAAACTATTGAAAATTATAAGATTTGGGAAATGGACTTTCGGCAGCGTACAATGCCTTGATTAAAAACAAGTCATCAATAAATTTTGATGTGCAAAAAAGAGTAATAAACGAGGGCAGGCAAGCTATGAACAACAACTATCGTAAACCGCTGCAATCCACCCAGCTGGAATATTATGACGTGCGTCAGGCCGTAGAAGATATTCAGCCAGGCGCATATGCCAAACTTCCTTATACCTCCAAAGTGCTTGCTGAGCAGCTGGTTCGTCGTTGTGATCCTGCCATTTTAGAACAGTCTTTGCGACAGCTGATTGAGCGTAAACAGGAACATGATTTTCCATGGTATCCGGCACGTGTGGTCTGTCACGACATCTTGGGACAAACGGCTTTGGTCGATCTTGCCGGCTTACGTGATGCAATTGCAGAACAGGGCGGTGACCCGGCTAAAGTCAATCCAGTGGTACCGACCCAGCTGATTGTCGATCATTCATTGGCAGTGGAATTTGGTGGTTTTGATCCGGATGCTTTTGAGAAAAACCGCGCGATTGAAGACCGTCGTAATGAAGACCGTTTTCATTTTATTGAATGGACCAAAACCGCGTTTGAAAATGTCGATGTGATTCCTGCCGGTAATGGCATCATGCACCAGATCAACCTGGAGAAAATGTCTCCGGTGATTCAAAACCGTGATGGCCTGGCATTCCCGGACACCTGTGTCGGTACAGATTCACATACCCCACATACTGATGCGCTTGGCGTGATCTCGATTGGTGTTGGCGGCTTGGAAGCGGAAAATGTGATGCTGGGCCGTGCGTCTTGGATGCGTCTGCCGGATATTATTGGGGTGGAATTCGTTGGTCAGCGTCAGCCGGGCATTACCGCAACCGATATTGTGTTGGCACTGACAGAATTCCTGCGTAAAGAACGTGTGGTCGGGGCATACTTAGAATTTTTCGGTGAAGGTGCCGACAGCATGTCAGTAGGTGATCGTGCCACGATTTCCAACATGACTCCGGAATACGGTGCAACCGCTGCGATGTTCTATATCGATCAGAACACCATTGATTATCTGACTTTGACTGGTCGTGAAGCAGAGCAAGTCAAACTGGTTGAAACTTATGCCAAAGAGATTGGTCTGTGGGCATCGGATATGACTCAGGCAGAATATCCACGTGTATTACGTTTTGATCTTTCAACAGTAACCCGTAACATTGCTGGCCCATCCAATCCACATGCTCGTGTATCGACATCTGACTTAAAAGAAAAAGGCATTGCAGGCAATCTAGATGCTGCACGTGCGCAAGAAGCTGAAGGTTTAATACCGGATGGGGCTGTGATTATCGCGGCGATTACGTCTTGTACCAATACCTCAAACCCGCGAAATACCGTGGCGGCAGGTTTGCTGGCGCGTAAGGCCAATGAACTCGGTTTAGTCCGTAAGCCTTGGGTGAAATCTTCTTTTGCACCGGGTTCTAAAGCAGCAGCGTTATATCTTGAAGAAGCTGGCGTACTCAAAGATTTAGAAAAACTGGGCTTTGGTATCGTGGCTTATGCCTGCACCACTTGTAACGGCATGTCGGGCGCACTAGATCCAAAAATTCAGCAAGAAATTATTGACCGTGACCTGTATGCCACAGCGGTATTGTCGGGCAACCGTAATTTCGATGGCCGTATCCATCCTTATGCGAAGCAGGCTTTTCTGGCATCTCCACCACTGGTGGTGGCGTATGCGATTGCCGGTACGATTCGTTTTGATATCGAAACGGATTCACTTGGTAATGACAAAGATGGCAACCCGATTTATCTAAAAGACATCTGGCCATCGGATGAAGAAATTGATGCACTGGTGAAAGAAGCAGTGAAGCCGGAACAGTTCCGTCAAATCTATATTCCGATGTTTGATTTGGGTGTGAATGAAAAGGCAGCAAGCCCGCTATATGACTGGCGTCCGCAAAGTACCTATATCCGCCGTCCGCCGTATTGGGAAGGTGCCCTCGCTGCACCACGTACCTTAGCCAATATGCGTCCACTGGCGATCTTGGGTGATAACATCACCACCGATCATTTGTCACCATCCAATGCGATTGTGCTCGACAGTGCTTCAGGCGAATACCTGAAAAAAATGGGCGTGCCTGAGGAAGACTTTAACTCTTATGCAACGCATCGTGGTGATCACCTGACCACACAACGTGCAACATTTGCCAACCCGAAACTGTTTAATGAAATGGTGGTGCGTTCAGACGGCAGCATCAAGCAGGGTTCGAAAGCACGTGTGGAGCCTGAAGGCGAAGTGATGCGGATGTGGGAAGCGATTGAAACCTACATGAACCGTAAGCAACCGCTAATTATTATTGCAGGTAAAGACTATGGTCAGGGTTCGAGTCGTGACTGGGCGGCGAAAGGTGTGCGTCTGGCAGGTGTAGAAGCGATTGTGGCAGAAGGTTTTGAGCGTATTCACCGTACTAATTTAGTCGGTATGGGCGTTTTACCGCTTGAGTTTAAGCCGGGTACAGATCGTAAGACTTTAGGTCTTGATGGTACTGAGCTGTATAGCGTGATTGGTAATATTGCGCCACGTTCGACTTTAACTTTAGTAATTGAGCGTTCAACCGATGATGGTAAGAACCAGATTATTGAAGTACCAGTCACTTGTCGTCTGGATACTGAAGAAGAAGTGCATGTGTATGAAGCGGGTGGGGTATTACAGCGCTTTGCACAGGATTTTTTGGAAGGCCTAGTACATTGATGGTTTAAGTGAAAACTTATTGAAAAGAAAATTGAAGCCCAGTTAGAGAAGCTGAAACAGTTAAAAGCTCAGAAACAGGCTATCGAAGCAAGAGAACGCACCAAGAAAAAAGAACAGGAACGTAAGGACGATACTAGACGTAAAATTCTGCTCGGTTCTTATTTGATTAAAAAGATGAATGCTAATGAAGCAAATAAAGAAAAAATACTTGCTGAACTTAACGAGTATTTAACAGAAGATCGGGATAGACAGCTTTTTGATTTGCCTAATATTGAGATATCCAAATAATGCGAAAAACACTAGTTTTATGGGGTGGAATTTTAGCGACAATTATGAGTACGCAGAATCTTAGTGCTTGTGAGCCACACTCACCAGATGAGGTATTTATAGCAAGGGTTCAATCATTTGAATCAGGTGAAAATCAGACTAAATTTCAATTTTCTAACCATAATTTTATTTTTCGCCCATTAATGGCTTGGTTTAGATATTCTAGCCCAAATGAATGGAATAGCGATTTTAAAATTAAGAATATAAAAAAAGGAAGTTTGATCATTGGTTTAGCATATCCGCCAGATGGTAACCAAGCAAGAAAGTATCAGGTGAGTTCACTGGCATTACTTCAGTGTAAGAATGATGTTATCTCAATAAGTAAGCCATCCGTTCCTTTTTTAGTATGGAATAGAGAAAAAGGACATTGTTTCTATACGGATAAGAGTGGTCTACTGAACGGCTTTCTTGAAAAAGATCAGACTTATTATTTACATAAAATTCAAGCTAAATATCCGACTTGCCGTAAACTGTACTCAGCGTTCCCTATGACGTAATGTATATAAAATCTTAGTCTTTGAAGTCTGTTTCAGTCCGCAATGCTTTAAAAATCCGCTTTGCGGTTTCCTCTCGGACGGATGTAGGGTCACGTAAAATATTGGCAATCCATATTGAAAAGGCTGGGTAATCTTTATTGTCGGCTAAGTCAGAGATGCTATGAACCTTAGATAATACTGAACTGTAGGTCTTAATTTGACTGTCAGATAAGTTGCTGAACATATCTATAGTTTTTTGATCTCGCTGAGATTCTATTTTTTTAGGTGACAATTTTTGCTTAAATTTTAATTCTATGTGTGTGAACTTACGCCCTGTTTTTAACAGTTTATATTTGATTGTAATGGGAGATTTTTCATTAAGTTCATCAATTGCGGTATCTATTACCCATCTTTTTAAGTCTGCCGTTAATGGATACTTATTATTCAGATCAAGCATATTGCGCAAGTCATCAAGCCTTATTTTTCGATAACCTGTACTCTTGAATTGCATCATTAATTCATAAAATCGAACGCTATACCCACTACTTACTCCTGCTATGTCTTGAAGAAAATATTGTGTGAAGTTAGATGATAAGTTACTAATAAAGGGTAATACAGACTTACTAAACCTTATTGCCGCCAAAATATAATCTTCTGCATAAGGATCGCTCCCTGTCACCTCTTGGATAAATTCAGGATTAGCCAAAGCCCAATCACTATTGTATTTCATGATGTCTTGAACCCATCGAGTTTTAAATGTCCCTGCTTCAGTTGTTATTGTGATAACTCTATTAAAAAGTCGATCACATGCTTCTCTAATTTCTCTGCTTGCTGTTTTTGGGTTAACACCTAACTCAATAAATGATTCCCTTGTGACGCAATAACCTGTGTTATCTGTCACTTCTTCGCCTTTGGGTATACAGGCTATAGCCGCCAAAATTAAGCGCTGTTCATTCAAAGACAGTTGATAACTAGCTTCAATAATATTATTTGCTTTGACTACTAAGAGCTTACTCATTTTTGTATTCCTTATTATTAATTATGAGAATAATATATCACCTCATAGTTATGCGTCAATCCCTCATAGTTATGCGTCAATCCCTCATAGTTATGCGTCAATCCCTCATAGTTATGCGTCAATCCCTCATAGTTAAACCGTGCAAAGCCACGCACAGCATGGCTTTGAGTGGGGTCTAAAAATATTTAAAAATATTTAAAATATTAAAAAATAGGGAAATACTTAAAACTGCCCTATGTACTCGCTAAAGCTCGTACTCTATTGAAGCTCGTTCCTCGCTTCGTGGGGCAGTTTTTCGTTAATACTATTTGTGAAATCTAAAAGCAAAAGCATTGGTAATGTATTCGCTTCGCTCATACTTTTTGAAAAGCAAAAGCTCCAAAGTTCGCACCCATTCGGGATGCTCTGTATCTTTCGTTGTGAAGCAAAGGGGAGCTTGTAATCAGAGAAAAGGCGAGGGCGAAATTTTAATGATGCTCAATCACTCGTAGACACTCGTTCGGTTCTTATTATCTAGGTTTTAATTATTCACTGGAGCTAATCAAAACCGTGGAACATTGCTCAAGAAGTAAGCGTGGAACGTGAAAAATGCATAAAAAAGCCCAATCGGCTGTGATAGGGCTTTTCAAACAAACATAAGACACTGAAATTTAAAGATAAATTTAAAGCATTTCGTATAAGGTGTATTATGTTAATTTTAGGGAAACTTAATTCTATAGGTGATACCAATGGACAAAAAGATAGAAGAGAAAACTAAAGATATTAATGAAAAAATTCAAAAATTGGATTTAGCTATCCAAGAACTAATAGAAACTACAGACAATTTTTTTATTAATGATAAGTACTATGGAATTGAATGTGCTTTTATTTTAGACCATGCACTAAATATTAAAATGCACTTTTTCAACAAGTATCCAGCATTTGCACCACCTCACTTACGAGGAGTAGAAAATTATGATCGAATTATACATATTAGAGAAAATAATCCTGAAGATAAGCTAGAACAAATTTCTCCTCTTAAAGACTAAATTTTCTAATCGCGTACTTAGAAGCCCCTATTATTTAACATAATGGTGGTTATACGCAATACACTTGTATATTAATATAAAAATCAATGACTTAAAACTTCACACTCAACCCTAAAATCCGTAAAAAGCCGACTTTGAAACAAGTCGGCTTTTTTATGTTCGATTCTGTAAGCTTTTGCCAATAAAAAATGGAAGAACTTTGCAAAAGTTACAATTTTGTATTAACATTTTTATATTAACAAAAAGCGATGCAACTATGGAAATTGAGTTTTCATGGGATGAGCATAAAGCAGAAATAAACCTTAAAAAGCATGGTATAGCTTTTGAAGATGCGACATTGGTTTTTTACGATGCTCATGCCTTATATAAACAGGATCGCTTTGAAAATGGTGAATATCGTTGGCAAGCGATAGGTATGGTACATGGGCAAGCTGTTTTATTGGTGGCCCACACAGTACAAGACCATAATGGGATGGATCATATCCGCATTATTTCGGCACGACAGGCAGAGAAAAAAGAGAGGAAACAGTATGAGCAAAACCGTTACGTACAAAGTAGATTTGAATAAACCTCCTGTTTTGTCTGAAGAACAAAAGGCAAGACTTGAAGCTCTGGCTAAACGCGCAGACAGTGAAATAGACTTTTCCGACATTCCTGAACTTGATGAAAGCTTTTGGAAAAATGCTGTCCAAAATCCGTTTTATAAGCCAACTAAACAAGTGACTACAGTACGCATTGATGCAGATGTCATGCAATGGCTAAAAGCACAAGGCAAAGGCTATCAGACACGTATGAATAAGATTTTACGTGATGCAATGCTGAATGATTTAAAAAATCACCCATAAAAACGGAGCTTAAGCTCCGTTTTTTACAAACTATTTTTAAGCTTATAGAATCTAAATTCGGGGTAAATTAAACCTATAATAAAAAGAATGGTAAATGCTATCC